>DAORJS010000032.1:0-16035 GCA_035439185.1 Chitinophagaceae bacterium | reverse complement strand
CCAGCCAGTGATGCCACAATAGCTGCTGTTAATGCCGCAAATGCCACTCCTTTTAATCCGGCAGGTAATAAATTCATCAGTGTTGGGTAGGCATGATCCGGTTTAATCACACCGGCATCAGTCATTTCCTGCTGAAACATTCCTTTCTGATGTAAAACATACATGATGATACCGGGCAAAACAGCAATAACCGGAATCAGTAATTTAAGGAAGGCCGCAAAGAGGATACCGCTTCTGGCAGTTTTAAGATCCGCTCCCAGTGCTCTTTGTACAATGTACTGGTTACATCCCCAGTAAGCCAGGTTGTTGATCAGCATACCGCCGATGAGGACAGACAATCCTGGAAGGTCCATGTAATTGGGATTTGATTTGTCGAGAATCATATGGAAATGATCCGGGGCTTCTTTTCTTAAAACGCCCAGAGCGCTGAGAATATCTCCTTCATAACCGAATTTATCGGCCAGCAGGGTAAGAGCGAGATAGGTGGTTACCAGTCCGCCGATAATCAGTACCAGTACCTGTATCACATCTGTGTAGCCGATAACCTTCATGCCGCCAAGTGTTACAATAATGGAAAAAATACTGAGTCCGGCGATACTCCATTCAAAACTCAGTGGCGAAATGGATGAAATGGCCAGTGATCCCAGGTAGATGATTGAGGTCAGGTTCACAAAAACGTAAACCAATAGCCAGAAAACCGCCATAATGGTACTTACCGTATCACTGTATCGTTGCGCCAGAAACTGGGGCATGGTGTATATCTTATTCTTCAGGTAGATGGGTAAAAGAAAGACTGCGACCAGGATGAGTGTAGCAGCGGCCATCCATTCATAAGTGGAAATCGCTAGACCGATTTTGAAACCGGAGCCGGACATGCCGATAAAATGTTCCGCAGAAATATTTGAGGCAATCAGGGAAGCACCGATGGCCCACCAGGTGAGTGAACCTTCTGCCAGAAAGAATTCCTTAGAACTGGTATTTTTCGATTTCTTCCGGTGATAGATATAGTATCCATAAGCCGATACGGCGATGAAGTAGATCAGGAAGACAATATAGTCGGCAGTCTGTAATGTATGCATGGGCAATCGTTAAATGTTGGTTGTTGTTGCTGTCTGTGAATATTTTTTATCAGAGCTTCAGGAATATTTTCTTTTTATATAACCAGTAAAGACCGGCGAATTGTATCAGGGCTACCCATATCCATAAAAGGCCATTATGCCAGGCAGCAGGAAAGAGCCGGATCAATCCGCCAAACAAAAATTCGGAACTGGATTCAAAATTCACGAGGCCATGTGCCGCCATATAAATCAAAATCGAATTCATCCCCATCCAAACCAGTGGTGTACACCAGTTTTTCAGTCCGCGGACATCAATGATATAATAGAAGAGGGCAAACAGAACCATACTCCAGCCCCCGGCGAGAAGAACATAGCTACTGGTCCACATATTTTTATTGATCGGAAAGCTCATACCCCAGGTATAACCTGTAAGAATACAAATAATACCTGCACCGAAAATCACAGTGGCCTTACCCGAACTGTTCCTGTTAGCAGGAGCGGATTGTAAAAATCGTCCTGTAAATATTCCGAGGAGGGCAGAGGAGATGGCCGGGAGATTGGATAAGAGCCCTTCGGGATCATAAGTTGCCCTGTGTAGTTTGCCAGGCAGAAAATTACGGTCAACCCAGGCAGCGAGATTACCTTCCGGAATTAATATGCCTGCACCGTAACCTGGTACAGGAACCAGGGTCATCAGGGCCCAATAACCCAATAATAACCCGGCAAACCAAATCAATTGCGCTTTGGGTTTGCAGTAGATAAAAATCATTGCCCCGAAGAAACAGCTGATAGATATTCTTCCAAGTACGCTGGCAAACCGGGTGTTCTCATATCCTTTTAGTTGCAGGGCACCATTGACAACCATCCCCAGCAGGATCAGGATGATACTGCGTTTGAGAACCGAGAGGATAATTTTACGCCGGGCAGCTGCTTTATCTGAGGCTTGTTCTAATTGCCTGCCAAATGAAAATGGCATGCTCACACCGGCAATAAAAATAAAGAGCGGAAAGATCAGGTCATAAAAAGTAAATCCGTTCCAAACAGTATGGTGCAACTGATTACTGATGCCGATAAATATTTTTTCAAAAAATGAAAGGCTGTTGTTTCCTGCAATTTGCCAGTTTGTTTTGTCCTGTACCAATCCGTGATTTTGCTGAATCACGGATGCGATCCCATGAAAAATTCCTTCCCCGCAAACGATCCAGAACATGTCGAATCCACGCAGGGCATCCAGTGAACGGAGGCGACTGGGGAGTTTTGAAGTGGATGATATGGTTGACTGCTGAATCATTTATTTTTTAATCTCGTTCCGGTAAATCACCTGGCCTTCATGGTTGATGGCTTGTATGATACATGACTGGGGTAAAACAGAAAAAGTGAAAAAGCCATATACAGAAGCGGCCATTTTGCTTCCTGGAATCAGTTGTGCCCATGTTTTTTCTGAGGCAGCACCTGAAATAATATAATGCGGGCCTTCTGTCATATGAATATACTGTAAGCTGTGATCATGTCCGGCGAGGTAGGCATCCACTTTGTGCTTTGTTAATAAAGGATCCAGTGAATAGCGTACAGACTGTACATCATACTCTTCTCTGCGGATACTACCGGTGTACATGGGGTGGTGTCCGACCACTATTTTCCATTTGATACGGGGATCCTGCCGGCTGAGTTCTTTTTCGATCCATTTTTTCTGTAACGTACTGTCCTGTGTTATTACATTGGGGCCATATTCGTTGTTGAAATAAAATTTTGGAATAAAAGGATTGGTGTCAATAAAAAGGATCAGCACTTTACTGGCTGTATCACCGGGTATGGAAAATAATTTTGAATAATAACGCGATGGCATCTTCCATCTTCTGCTGATACCGGAATATTTTACCTGAGCTTCCGGATTGCTTTTGTAGTCGTGGTTGCCAAGTACGGGATACCAGTCCCACTGCAAACGGAAATCAGTATAGATGTCTTCGAAGGAGTATTTCCAGAGTGGATCCCATTCGCTGATCACACCGCTGGGGTAAAAATTATCTCCGGTGGAAATGGTAAACTGTGATTGGATCCGGTTGGCTGTTTTTCCCATTTGCAGGGCTACCTCCCGCTGGTGATCAGCACCATTACGGCCCCAGTCACCCATCACGATAAAATTCAAAGCTTTTGGGAAAAGGGTAATGGTATCACTTTCCTGCGTATACAGGCTATCCGCAATGTAAACCTGGCTTTTTGAAAAAAAGCAGTTGAAGAGAAATAAAAAGACAATCAGCGCCCTCATTACGTATGAATTTAAAAAAATAAAACCCGAAGTAGACACTCCGGGTTTCTGCTGTTTATAATAACTGCTAATTGTAGCCGGGGTTTTGAGTCAGTTTTGGATTGACCGCGATCGCTGATGTGGGAATCGGGAAAATCCGGCGATAGGTTTCTGAATTTGTTTTGGAGAGTCCCCAGGGATCTTCAAATCTTCCGAAACGGATCATGTCATTCCGCATCCAGCATTCCCAGCTCAGTTCACGGCATCTTTCTGCATAGATATCACTCAGGGTAACTGTTCCGAGAGCGGCGCTGGTTGTTCTGACAGCACGCAAGGCATTCACCAGTGAAAGGGCTGTATGTCCCAATGTAGCTGTTCCTCCACGCATAATGGCTTCTGCTTTTGTTAACAGGATATCTGAGTAACGGAAAACAGGTACATCATTATTCTGGTTACGGGTGGTGGAATTCGGATCAGGAAGAAACTTTATGTTCCTGTATCCTGTATTCCATGCCAGTTCATCCCGTCCAAGGTCATATGAATTGGCACCGAGTCTTGTGCTGTTACCCAGCGGAGTCAGATTCAGGTGATAATTGATATTGGTACTGCCGGCCCCTCCTGAATAGAACTGATCGTAATTACTGTTGGTGGTACGGATCATAATCGGACTTCCATCGGGCCAGTATTGAAGACCTGTGAGCCATTGGTTGTTACGGATATCATTGGGATCATTAAAATAGGCATAGAATTCATTCGTAGTGCAACGCGGACCACTGGGGCGGTTGTTGGTAAAACCATTTCCGGTAGTCTGGTTGAGTACGATCTGATTAAAAGAATAAGTGCCAGGAGTTGAACCCGAATAGCGGTATTTCACTCCCAGGTTTCTGTTCAGGTCATAACGTCCATAGAACATGTATCCGCCTGAGGTGGAGGGGTCAAAGGGAATATTGAAAATAAACTCTTTGAAGGCAGGTCCGTTTGTTGGGGCGAACATATTGAAATAGGTAGACCTGGATTCTAATGCATACTGGGTACCGCCACCGGCATTGATTACACTGTCGCAGGCTGCAATACACTCATTCCATTTTGGTGTACCGGTATACACTTCAGCATTCAGGTACATCTTGGCAAGTAATGCATAGGCCATATAACGGGTGGGTTTGCCATAGTTGGCAGTACCGGAAGCTGTTTTCAAAAAGGGGATCGCCGCTTTGAGCTCAGATTCCACAAAATTAAAAACCTGTGTACGGGTGGCTCTTTCTTTTAATTCCGTTACGCCATACACTGTGTCCAGTGGCACACCGCCAAACATATCCATCATATAGAAATAGAATAAACCGCGCATGGTTTTCATTTCAGCAATACTGGTGTTTTTCGCGGCACCATCATCTGCTCCTTTCAGGAGGAATAACACCTGATTGGTATTACCGATCAGGTTACTCATGATGGACCATTCAGAGCTGATATTCGGATGATCCTTGGTCCAGGTATGCCGGTGAAGATCCATGTAACGGTTGCCATCCACCCAATCAGTAGCATACATGGGAAGTACAGATTCGTTTGTAGCTTGACTGGTGACAAAAAAATGATTGGTGGCATAATCATTCCTGAAAAGAGTATAAATAGTACCCATCAGGGCATTAAAATGTGCTTCTGTCTTGGGGAAAGTTTCACTGGTGAGCTCGGTAGTGGAAGGTACATCAAGCTTATGACAGGAGCTGAACGCAGCACCCGACATGACCAGCAGCATTATGTTTCGCATTAACTTTTTCATACTTAATTGTTTTTATAGTTATTGTAATGTCAGGTTCACACCCAGCATAATGGTACGGGTCTTGGGATAAAAATTGTTATAATCAATACCGGGAGCAATACCGCCCTGATTGATTTCAGGATCAATACCACTGTAATCGGTAATGGTGAATAAATTATTGCCGGTTACATAAAATCTCAGGCTGCTGATTCCTTTGGCTACTTTATTAAAAGTGTAAGCCAGGGTGGCATTGTCCATTCTTACATAACTTCCGCTTTCGATATAACGATTGGAGTAGAAGGAGTTTTTGATATCAGCTACTTTATCGTCCACCGCAGTTTTGATCAGGTTATTTACGCCTGCTGCTGTAACATAGGAGAGATCAGCACGGGTGGCATTAAAAATTTTATGGCCAAAGGTTCCGCGCAGGAAGAAGTTCAGATCAAAATTCTTATAGCGGAGATTATTGTTCCAGCCCAGTAAAAATTTTGGCTGGGCATTTCCCATATACCAGTAATCTGTTCCGATACTGGGGAAGGAAGAACCGGATGTCTTGGTTCCGTCTCTTTTATAAAACTGCGAAACACCATTGGCATCCTTGCCTGCATAACTAAGTGTAAAATACTGTCCGATCGGATAACCCACTTTCAGCAACTGCAGGGTGGCACCTGTCTGGCCTGGACCTTCGGGATCTGAATAACGGGTGGAATCACCATTGGTATAGGCGTTTTTCAGACTGGTGATTTGGTTTTTATTGTGCGACATATTCAATGTGGTCGTCCAGGTGAAATCTTTCGTACTCACAGCTGTTGCATTAATGATGACTTCAATACCTGTATTTTCTACATTACCGCCATTCACAACAATACGGCCGCCGGGTACAATGGCAGGAGATACACTGATCGGGAAGATCATGTCGGAAGTCTTCTTTTTATACCAATCAATAGAACCGGTGATTTTGTTATTGAGGATGGCGAAGTCGATACCCAGGTTGGTGGTAGCTACTTCTTCCCATTTCAGGTCAGGGTTATTCGCCTGGCTGGGAACAATCGCATTATCAAAAACACCTGCATTATAGTAAGTGCCCTGCAGGCCATAAATCAATTGACTGTTATAGGCATTTACACCACCTGAGTTACCGGAAACTCCATAGCTCGCCCTGATTTTCAGATCATTGATCAGCTTTACATTGCTCATGAATTTTTCTCCGCTGAGTCTCCAGGCAACCGATGCGGAAGGGAAATAACCCCAGCGGTTATTTTCTCCAAATACAGAGCTGCCATCCCGGCGCAGGGAAGCCTGCAGCAGGTAACGGCCTTTGTAGTTGTAATTGACCCTTCCAAAATCAGAAATCAGTCTTGTTTTTTCATACACCCGGGAAGGACCAAAATCGACCCTGTAACTGGAGATCGCATAAGGATTACCCAATGCCATATTGAAATAGCTCACATAATCGTTCAGGAAGTTGGTACTGGAAGCGCGGAATCCATCTCCATTCACGTTTTCCTGAAAGGCATAACCTACTACAGCAGTAATCTGATGTTCTCCGAATTTCTTATTCCAGGTCAGGAAACTTTCAGCCGTGGTGAAAGTGTTTTGATAGGAACTTCTGAATGCTGAACCATTCACGCCAAACAGATTGCCAATCAACACGTGGGCGATGCCAATTCCGGGATCAGGATTATTATAAAAGTTGGAAGTGGGATAACGGCCATAATAACTGCCGTAGTATTCACCATGAAGGGCATTGTTTTTCTGGAATGAAACACTGGAATTCCAGGTTAGTCCCAAAGGAAGTTTCACTTCTGTAGTGAAATTTGCAGTTAATGTGCTGTATTTGGTATCATCCTGCGCGTTATCTATCAGGGCTTTTGGATTAAAGTAGCCCGAAATAGTCAGGTTCTCAAAGTAGGTACCATCCGGATTCAGTACAGGGGAAACAGGAAGATGTTTGGCCGCCTGTAAGAGCGCCACATTCTGCAAGGGTACAAAATTCGCATTACTGCTGGAATTGGCAATGTTCAATCCAAACTTCAGTTTATCGTTCAGGGCATATTGCTCAATGTTCAAACGGGCAATGATCCGGCGAAGACGGCTTCTGACAAGGATACCTTCCTTGCTCAGATAGTTGATGCTTGCACTGTAAGTGCTGTGCTCCGTACCACCACTGAAAGATATATTGTGATTGGTGGAAACGGCTCCATCCCGCTGAATGGCTTTCTGCCAGTCAGTATCCGCATTCTTGTCGTCATTCGTACTATAGCTTACACCATTGGCACCTAAAAAAGCACGGTGCTCTCCAGCATTCATCAGTTCAAGTCTGCTGCTGATACTCTCAATCCCGATATAACCGTTATAAGATGTTTGCAGGCTTCCTTTACGGCCTTTTTTGGTTGTGATCATGATCACCCCAGCCGCTGCTCTGTTTCCGTAGATCGCAGTAGCCGATGCATCTTTTAATACATCAATTGAAGCAATATCATCAGGAGCAACGGTGGCAATATCAGCACCCGGTACCCCGTCTATTACATAAAAAGGGGCACCCGGACTGTTTACAGTGGAAGCACCACGAAGGATCACGGCAGCAGCACGGTTAGGGTCACCACTGGCGGTGATATTTAAACCGGGAACCTTTCCCTGTAATAATTGTCCTACATCCCCGATCGCACCTCTGTTCAGGTCTTCAGGTTTGAGGGTGGATACAGCACTGGTCAGGTTACGACGGGTATTCCGACCGTAACCTACAACCACTACATCTGTGAGGGTAGTGCTGCTGGCGGACATGGCGATATTGTAATAATCTTCTGCGCCAACTATTTGTTCCTTTGCTTCAGAAGAGGCACCGGTGAATACCAGTACATCTCCGGTTTTAGCGGTAATGTTGAAACTGCCATCGGCACCGGAGGCAGTGGATGTTTTTGTTCCTTTAACAGTTACAGTGATTCCGGCGGCAGGTTGACCTTTGTCGTCGGTCACTTTACCTTTAATGCTTCTGGACTGTGCCAGCAGCATAAAGGGGGAAAGCAGCAGGATAATCGGGAGGGTTATCCTGTTGGACTTCACTAATTTTTTAATGAGTCTTAACATAAGCAATCATTTTAATTTTTATTGAAAAGTTGGTTGAGACGATGCAGTTGGTTGTTTAAAATTTCAGGGTAGCTGGCAGGTATTTAGCCACCAGTTCCTGATAATAAGGTTTTAGCTGGTTCCAGTCGGGCGGTTCTGGACTCTTGGAATAAAGATCATAGGGATTAAAGAGTTTCACCCATTTGAGCATTTCACGGTCATGATCATCCAGCAGATGCTCATAAGCGCCTTCCCTGTGCCAGGAATAAAAGGAATGGTAGCGCAGCATGTATAAACCGGGCTCCGGTAAATAATCTTTCAGCATCTGGTAGATGTATTCATCATGCCCCCAGGACATATCCACTTTCCGAAGACCACAGCCGGGTTCATATACTCCACATTCGGTTTTAAAAATTGTGTTTGAGTAATCAGGATTGTCTTTGAAATACTCCGGGTACACAATTTTATCTGAATAGGCGCAACCCACCGGAAATGTGTCTCCGACCACGGCCCATTGCGGTTCGCCAAAAAGGCAGAGCACTTTACCCATATCATGCATCAGGCCGGTCAGCACCATCCAGTCAGGATGACCATCTTTGCGGATGGCCTCAGATGTTTGTAAAAGATGCTGTAACTGATCAAGGTCTGTATCAGGGTCTGAATCATCCACGAGTTGATTGAGAAAGTCAAATGCATCCCACACTGTCATTTCTTTTTTATCAAAAGCCAGGAACTCTTTCCGTTTTGCCTGTACAAACTCATATGTCTGGTACTTGTGATTCAAGCGATAGAACTCTTTTACCGTATCCCTGGCAGGTTCCTCATAGTTACGGTATGCATCCGTTTTCTTGGCCGTGGCAATGCTCTCCGGATCCGGATAACGCCTTAGCAGGTCATCTTCCCATTCATCCAGATTTTTTAAAGGCACGGCTTCAAAGCTGTTTTTTGTCATAACAGGATTTTGTGCTTAAAAAATAAAATTTTTGCTGTGGTAACAACGGCGGATTGAAGCGTATTTCATCAGGCTGATACAGCCCACTGGTGCATTTCCGGAGGAAATCATCCCTGGTTTCATACGCTGGCAATTGTTGGTTATTGTTCCGAAGTAATAGTTAAAGAGACAATTTTTTTTCGTTAGATCGCTGCGAAACCAAGTACTTTATTTACGTAAACGTTTACGAAAATGTATCTTTATTCAACTGAAAAAAGATCCCTTTTACGGGAAGCATGTAATGAAAGGAACAACTACTTTAAAGGATATAGCCCAGCGGCTGGGGTTGTCAATCGCCACGGTTTCAAGGGCATTACAGGATAGTTATGAAATCAGCGCAGCCACCAAAAAGAAAGTAACCCAGCTGGCAAAAGAACTTAATTACCAGCCTAATCCCTATGCCAGCAGCCTGCGCAGAAGAGTCAGCAAAACCATTGCGGTGGTATTGCCCGAAGTGGCAGACAGTTTTTTTTCACTGGCCATTAATGGTATTGAATCCGTTGCGCTGGAGAAAGGATACCATGTACTCATTTATCTTACCCATGAAAGCCTGATCAGAGAAAAAGCCATCCTGAGCGAATTCAAAAGCGGAAGGGTGGATGGAATTTTAATATCCGTTTCAGAAGAAACTGCCAATGGCAGTCATATCCGGGAAATTATCGAAGCAGGTATCCCGGTTGTTTTTTTTGACCGGGTCTGCGATGAAGTGGATGCCAGTCAGGTAGTGACGAATGATTATGAATGTGGCCGGCTGGCCGCCTTGCACCTTGCCCAGCAAGGCTGCAAAAGAATTTCATACCTCTGTACTTCGCCTGCCCTGCACATCAGCAAGAAAAGAATGGATGGATACAGGGAAGGACTGAGAGAAGCCGGACTTCCTTTCCGTGAAACAGATATAATTGTTTGCGGAAGCAGTTTGACTGAAAACAGCCGTTTAGTTGAAAAAATACTCCGGAAAAAAAACCGCCCGGATGGTTTTATTGCATCGGTTGAAAAGCTGACGACTCCGGTTTATCTGTCCTGCCCCAGATTAAAGCTGACCATTCCGGATGATGTAAAACTGCTGAGTTTTACAAATCTGCAGGCCGCCCTGATTCTCAGTCCTCCGCTTACCACCATTACCCAGCCGGCTTTTGAAATGGGAGCAACCGCTGCCCGTTTACTTTTCAAAAGTCTGGATAAGAAAAAACGCCTGGGATATAATGAACGTGTGATGATTAATTCTGTACTGATACCACGCGGATCAACCCAATAAAGTATTTAAAGTGATACACCTCTTTTCCAGGGTATAAAGTCATCCTGATTAAGCAGTACCGCTTTCGGGATCACTTCACCACTCGCCGCACGGATACAGTATTCCAGTATTTCTTCTCCCATCTGCTGAATGGTTTTTTCACCTTCCACCACAGGACCACAGTCGATATCAATAATATCATTCATCCGCTTGGTCAGGTTACTGTTGGTGGATACTTTAATGGTTGGGCAAACCGGATTACCGGTAGGTGTTCCCAGTCCGGTAGTAAACAAAATCAGGGTAGCACCACTGGCGGCTTTTCCGGTAGTGGCTTCCACATCATTGCCCGGTGTGCAAACCAGGCTCAGTCCGGGTTTGGTGGCCTGTTCGGTATAATCCAATACATCAATTACCGGTGAAGTGCCTCCTTTGAGCGCTGCCCCATTACTCTTGATGGCATCGGTGATCAGTCCGTCTTTGATATTTCCCGGTGAAGGATTCATGTGAAAACCACTGCCCACTTTTTCCGCCTGCTCACTATAAGTACTCATGAGTTTAATAAACTTACGCGCAGCTGCTTCATCTTTGGTACGATCAATCAGGTTTTGCTCTGCACCACATAGTTCAGGAAATTCAGCCAGCAGGATTTTTCCACCCAATGCCACTACCATGTCACTCAGATAGCCTACGGCCGGATTGGCACTGATCCCACTGAAACCATCACTGCCACCACATTTTACACCGATACAGAGTTGATCCAGTGCCGCCGGTTTTCTTTCCAGTTTATTGGCTTCGATCAGCCCTTCGATAGTTTTTTTGATCGCATCTGCAATCAATTGCTCTTCACTTTGCGATTGCTGTTGTTCAAATAGGTAAAGCGGCTTGTCAAAATCAGGGTTAAAACTTTTTAATTCTGCCAGAAAATCGTTGGTCTGCAGGTTCTGACAACCCAGACTCAATACCGTAACACCCGCCACATTGGGGTGATTGGCATAAGAAGCCAGCAGTTTACCCAGAATACCGGCATCCTGACGGGTACCGCCGCATCCTCCCTGGTGATTCAAAAATTTGATTCCATCAATATTTTTAAATACCCGGTTGGCTGCCGGGCGATGATCCGGTTCAAAAAGGTTAACCTGTTCAATGTCTTTTCCGTTCTGAAGGGCTTCAATCAATTGGTGCGTGTATCTTTTATATTTATCAGTAACCGCATAGCCCAGTTCATTATGCAGGGCTTCCCGGATTACATCCAGATTCCGGTTCTCGCAAAATACAGTGGGAATAAAGAGCCAGTAATTGGCCGTACCTACCCGGCCATCAGACCGGTGATAGCCCATAAAAGTCCGGTTCCTGAAACGGGAAACATCCGGGGCTGTCCAGTGAAAATCAGTGGCACGGTACTGATAGGGTTCGGCTGCATGTTTGGTGTTTTCTGTATTCATCCAACCCCCTTTCGGGATATCCATCTGGGCTGTTCCCACCAGTACACCATACATGTAAATTTTATCGCCTTTGGATAAATCCACTGTAAAAAACTTATGCTTGGCCCTGATATCATCCTGTAAGATATATTCCTGCCCATCATGGGAGATGATCTCGCCTTTTTTAAGATCGGTTAATGCTACCAGCACATTGTCCTTGGGGTGGACTTTTAATACACGTTGTTTCATTTACGCAATTTCCTTTTTTAATTCGATTTGTTCAATAGTTGCCAACACTCCCTGGGTCAGATAAGCCGCCAGTTTTTCCTGTACCGCCTCTAAGAAGCCCGGGAACTGAGTGAGGTCTGCCTCCCAGATATCCTTGTTCTGCATGGCCAATTTAGCTACTGATGCGGGATCATTATTTTGCCAGAGTTCATAAAAATACGCAGCTGAATCATCTTTGATTTCGTAGGATTCATTTCCGCGGTTTCCAAAATATTTATTGCCTTCCTGTTTTGTTACTTTCATGTATAAAAGAAAAGCAGCAAAACCGGCAGCCATGTGTACCGGAACTTCTGCACTGTTTTTAAAATGTTGCTGCAGCAGGGGCAGGTTGCGCATTTTCATTTTTGAGGTAACCTGCACCGTGATACTTAACCATTGGTGATCAATAAAGGGGTTACAGAATCGTTCGAATACACTGTTGGCAAAATCAGCTTTCACTTTTTCATCAATGGCAAAAGGAATAGCTGGTGCAATTTCTTCATGCATCAGTCTTTTTGTAAATGCCCCGTACACCGGATGGGTAACAGCTTCTCTGGTGATATTAAAGCCGGAGAGAAAAGCAGTACCACAATTAAAAGTATGGGTGCCATTCAGTAAACGGAGTTTCAATTCCTTGAACAAAGTGATATCCGGTACGATGACCATGCCAGGATCAGCCTGGTGAAATGAAAGCACCTGTTTTACTTTTTCATCTCCCTCAATGGCCCATAAACGAAACACTTCACTCATTGTCATCAGTTCATCTTCATACCCCAAAGCGTCCTGAATTTTCTGGCCATCGGCTTGATTGGGTTTGCCGGGAACTATCCGGTCCACCAGTGAATTGCAGAAAGTGTTCGCTGTTTCCAGCCACTCGATAAATTTGAAATCAAGCTGGTTCCGGTGAGCCAGTTCAAGTACAATGCTTTCCAGTTTGCTGCCATTATCAGTGATCAGTTCTGTTGGAACAATCACCATTCCGCTTTCGCTGCTACCCTGAAAAGCCTTGTATCTTTCAAATAGAAAGGCCAGCAGTTTGCCCGGGAAAGAAACCGGAGGGGCGGCATGAATATCATCATCCACTAATTGTATACCCACTTCAGTGGTATTGGACAGCACGATCTGCATCTCCGGGTTATGTGCACATTCGAGTATCTTTTTCCATTCGGTTTTGGCACCCAACACCCGGCTAACGGAAGCATTGATAATATTTTCTTCTACAGTTACACCATTTTCAACACCACGTACACAGACAGTATAAAGCCCATCCTGGCGATCAAAGGCTGAGCTGTCGCTGTCGGTTGACTTCACTATTACCACACGACCATTGAATAGGCCGGCTTTATTCGCTTTGTCAATAAAGTAATCGGGCAGGGCGCGCAGCAACACACCGGTCCCGAATTGTAAAACCTTTTCAGGTAACGCCAATACTGATTCAGCTGGTTTTTCCAGCCCCTTTTTAGCTTCAATTTGCCCGAGGGCATTTTTTGATAGTTGCATAATTAATTTTTTTCCGGGTCCCAGCGTTGACCAAAGACCCATTTAATACTGATATCAGCTACATCCAGTCCTGCCGGTAAATGATTGCTGTGCCAGGCGAAATCTTGTCCACCTTCACGACGGCAGTTATAATAGTAAATACGTTCTCCCCATTGAATATTGTTACCTGTGGCTACCCGGTAAATGGGTTGGTCCTTCATATTGCGTGCAAAAACACAATTAACCAGGTAGAACTGTGCATCCCGGTGATAACGCCCCAGTGAAAATCCATCAAAGCCTTTAAAACGGCAATTGAGTAATACGGTTTTTGAATCTGCATTGGCAGATCCATCATGCCAGATAGCTGCGGTGCCGGTATGGGTAATGAATTCACAATTCTCAGCCCAGGCCCATCCACGCGGACAATAAAAATCAACACCACCTTCCATGATACAGTCTTTGAAATACCACATCCCATTTCCGGTTTCCCAGGGACTGACCGTATCACCGCCAAATGCTTTAAAATGGCAGTTCACTGCTTTAAGCCGGGTACAATTCATGGTACGCAGGGCCATCTGATGACTTCTGATTGTGATTGTTTTTTTGCCGGTGGAATCAGCTTTGCAGGGTACGGTATAATCTCCGGAAAATGTAAATCCGAACTGATTAATGACAGAGAGGTTTTTTAAACTGATATCATTGGCCTGCACATTCATGGTAGCTACTCCCCAGTCGTCCGGATGATCACAGCGCCACTCATCCCTTGCAATACTGTAGCTGATGATGGTCTGATCACGGCCTTCCCCCTCCAGGATCAGATTATGTTTTTTAATAAAAAGTTTTTCCTGATAAGTTCCTTTTTTAATATAAATAGTCCGGGAGCTGGCTGAAGAATCAGGCAGACTGTTAATCGCATCCTGGATGGTTTTAAAATCACCAAGGCCAGCTCCGTCAACCACGATGCGTTGTTGCGCAGCCATCCTTGCAGGAATGGAAAGCAGTAATAATAAAATGATCCGGTTCATCTTTTATTTCATCTGTTGCCTGCGAACAGGCTGTGCTATCAGGTTTTCTTATTTGCTGTTTTTAAGGAGCCATTTCACCAGGTCTTCTGCAGCTTTATAATTTTCCCAGCCAGCAGGCAATTTCCGGCCATCCACATATTCATTATATAACCAGGGATCGCCCACTGCTATAACTCTGCCTTTTCCCATCTGGGCTGTGGCAAAAATGATGTCTCCATCCTTAGTGATCAGTGATTTGGCAGGTGCTTTCACAGTCAGGGCACTGATTTCTTTCAGGTACATTTTCTGCGTGGTTCTGAAAACAGGGTTATTGGCACCAGGTAATACTTCCCCCTGTATAAAATTATCATTCTTCACCATGTTCAGGCTTTTGTCTGTGAACTGAATGCCAAATGCCTTTGACAGGGTATTGAATTGTCTGAGTTCGCAGTTATTACTGTCATTCGCCATCAGCAGGAGTGTGCCACCTGCTTTTACCCAGTCAGTTATGGCCTTTACATCAGCCGGATTCACATAATTCGGCTGCGGATTGTCACGAATATGATCGGGGTCTACAATGATGTAAACGGAAGCTCCTTTCAGTCCGGCGGCAGTAGGGGCTACATCCAGTGAAGCCAGTCTGGCTCCATGGTTTTCAAAAATATTACCCAGGGTATAAAATCCGGGATGACTTCTTTCCTCCCATACATAATGCCAGTACACATCTTTGCCTGTAGCATCTTTTCTTTTTTCACTATTGAACCAGCGGTCCAGCAAAACAGTTTTTCCCTTGCCGGTAGCCAGTAAAGGAAATTTTTCCATTTCATAACTGGCCAGCAGGAAAGCACCGATCCCCTTTGGATCGTTGACAATTACCGGTTCGCTCATATAATACACAAAGCTGCCGTCACGGTAAGGATTGCCACCCAGTCCGGATACTTTAACCGTGCCATGGAGATTGGTTTGTCCGTTTTCAACTTTGATAAATTGTTTTACAATGCCATCATAACCCTGGCGGGCTATCAGCAGTTTCGTGGCAGGCAGATAGCCTTTTCTTACTCCTTTGGCAATAGCATACACAAACTGACAGGAAGCAGATGCCTCAAAATAATTTTTTTCTTTTCCCGGACCTTTATAATTCATGATATCATACCAGAGACCGGTGCCTTTGTCCTGCTGCTTTTCAATCGCATCTACCAGTCTGTTCAGAATATCAATCAACGCCTGTCTTTTCGGATGATTTGCCGGGAAATAATCAAGGGCATCTACCAATGCGTCGGAGTACCATCCCATCGCCCTGGCCCAGAAAAGCGGAGATTTTCCCGTGGTTTTATCTGCCCATTTTTGCTGCCTGCTTTCGTCCCAGGCATGATGGAGTAAACCTGTTTTTTCATCCCTTGCGTTCTTTTCCATCCAGATAAACTGATTGGCGATATCGTTGAATGCAGTATCCTCATTAAATAGCATGGCATATTCAGCATAAAAAGGAGCCCCCATATACAGTCCATCGAGCCACA
>DAORJS010000031.1:0-16366 GCA_035439185.1 Chitinophagaceae bacterium | reverse complement strand
TTCCTCTCATAGCATTTCCGGCAACGGGGCTCATATACATCCGTGGCCCCCAGCATCACCTGATCCTCATTTGGTATTTTCCGGTAAGAGTAATTGGCAATACTTCCGCATTGCTGGCAGATGGCATGCAGTTTGGTGACATAGTCTGCCTTCGCCATGATAAAAGGCATTTGTCCGAAAGGGTTACCCAGGTAGTCCATATCCAGTCCGGCAACGATCACCCGGATCCCCCGAAAAGCCAGTTCGTCACATACATTGGCAATTTCAGGATCAAAAAACTGGGCTTCATCAATCCCCACCACATCCACATCCTGTGCCATCAGTAAAATCTTCTGGGAATTGTCAACCGGCGTGGAGAGGATGGCCGTGGCATCATGGGAAACGATCTTTACCTCATCATAGCGTACATCAATGGCAGGTTTGAATATCTCTACTTTCTGGTTGGCGATTTTAACTCTTTTCAGCCGGCGGATCAGTTCTTCCGTTTTGCCGCTGAACATGGATCCGCAGATCACTTCAATGCTTCCGCGCCGCTCCCCGCTGTTATTAGGTTCAATAAACATTGTTAAGATTTGTTTGCCGGCCAATGTTAATGAATTTATTGGCAGGTTGTTTGTAATTTTAAATGCCCGGGTACGTTGACCATTTAACAAAGCCTCAAATTTATAAAATGGAGCGAATAGAATCCCTGATCAGCAAACTGAAACAGCAATTTGAACAAGGTACTGACCCCGCAGTGATGCTGGGAACCGTACAGTTACTGGAATTTGAACTGTCCCGGATGCGGTCAGCCGTCAGGCAAAGCCTGGGTACCTCTAAAGTAGCGGTTGTTCTGCCCATCAGCCAAACAGCCACCCAGACGATAGGACAAGCGGTTGGTGCCGAATTTGAGAAATATGCCCCCAAACCGGTTGAGCCTGCTCCTGTGGCCAAGGATCCGGAGACCCATACGGTCAAAGAAACCCTGCTTGTGGAAGAAGGATCAGTTTCCCTTCTTCAGAAAAACGGACAGCTGGATATGCTATTTGACCCGATGATGGAAATTCCGACGCTCACACAGCAACGGAATGAAAAGGAAGTCAATGATCTGGCTGGTCAGACAGAATCCCTGAATGACCGTTTGAAACAGGGAAAGACCGAACTGGTGGAAAGATTAAAGGAAACTCCGGTAAAAGACCTGCGGAAGGCTATAGGCATCAATGACCGCTTTTTGTTTATTCATGAATTATTCCGGGGTGATGAAAGTATGTATGAGCGTTGTATAAAGACCATCAACAGCTTCAATATTTTTGCTGAAGCTGAATACTGGATCAGTCGTGAGTTAAAAGTTAAACTGGGCTGGAAAGAAGGCACAGAAGCAGTTCAGCATTTTGATCAGCTCGTCAAAAGACGTTTTTCCTGAATGTATTGCATGATCAGGTTAACAGCCCCTTTATTACTATCTACAAATGTCCCGGCCGCGGCTGCCATTGTATCATAAAAACTTTGCTGGCTTATTAATTCTCTTAATTGAAGAGTCATCTGATCAGCATCTGTAACAGCGGAGGCTCCTCCATTTGCAACAAGTCCGATGGCTTCAGTGTACTTTGTATAATTAGGGCCGAAGAAAACCGGACGGGAATAAACGGCCGCCTCCAGCACATTATGTATACCACTTTTTCTGAGCCCGCCTCCGATAAAACAAATCCATGCATACCGGTAAAGCCGGGATAACATTCCAACATTATCAATAATCAGGTAGCGGGAGCTGGCCGGGGAACTGTTCATGGCAGAAAAACGGATGGCACCGGGAAAGAGGCTTTCTAAATAAGACAGGTGTTTTTCAGTGATTTCATGAGGAGCAATCAATAATTTAATATCTGTGTATTCCAATTGGGACATGACTGTTTTCAACAATACTTCATCCTCCGGCCAGCTGCTGCCTGCCACAATCAAGCGGTTATGGTCTGCAAATTGTTCAATTTGCCGGATGGGTTGCCAGTCTGCGGCAATGGCACTGACCCTGTCAAACCGGGTATCTCCGGAGATACTGCTGATGGAATCAAGACCAATTTCACGGATCAGTTCCAATGAAGATTGGTTTTGTACAAAGAGATGATCAAAGCGGGAGAGTATTTTTCGCTGCAACCCACCATACCATTTAAAAAATGACATATCCTTCCTGAACAGGGCTGATATCAGCAGCAACGGTATCTGGCGGTATTTGATTTTTTTGAGATAGTAATACCAGAATTCATATTTCACAAAAACAACCAGTTTGGGTTGTACAATTTCCAGGAATTGACGGGCATTGGCTGGTCCGTCAATGGGAAGATAAAAAACCCAGTCGGCCCCGGGATAATTCTTCTGAACCTCATATCCCGAAGGGGAAAAAAAGGTCAGGAGAATACGGTGATCGGAATATTGATTTTTCAAAGCTTCCATCACCGGCCGGCCTTGTTCAAACTCACCCAGAGAGGCACAATGGACCCATATGACTTGCTGGTCTGGTGGAATTGCTTCCCGCATGCTGGAAAAGATATTCCGGCGTCCATCCACCCATTTCTTCGCCTTTGGATTAAAAAGCGATGCCACCCGGATACTGATCCGGAATAAAAACAGAAAAATATTGTATAAAATGACGGACAACGGCTTGGAAATTAATCAGCAGCAAATGTAAAAGCAATCGGTAAACTATCCTTATTTTACTATTTTTGCGGCGCTTATCTTTTAAACCCAGCCCATGCGACCTATCCAGATGGTGGATACCAAAACCCAGTATCACAAGATTAAACCAGCCGTGGATCAGGCTGTCATGGAAGTGATGGAAAGCACGGCCTTTATCAATGGGAAGGCGGTACAGGATTTTGCAGCAGCACTCTCTTCTTATCTCGCGGTCAAACATACCATTCCCTGTGCAAATGGCACAGATGCCCTGCAGATTGCCATGATGGCTTTGGGACTGCAACCGGGTGATGAAGTGATCACCCCATCATTTACCTATATCGCCACTACGGAAGTAATAGCGCTTCTCAAACTCACCCCTGTTTTTGTGGAAGTGGATCCCAAAACATTTTGTATTGAACCAGCGGCCATTGAAAATGCAATTACACCGCGAACAAAAGCCATTGTACCGGTTCATTTATATGGACAGGCAGCTCCCATGGAAAGAATCATGGAGATCGCTGAAAAGCACGGACTTTATGTAATTGAAGACAATGCCCAGGCAATCGGTTGTGATTATATTTTTAAAAACGGCACCCGGAAAAAAACAGGAACCATTGGCCATATTGGGGCCACTTCTTTTTATCCTTCCAAAAACCTGGGTGCATTTGGTGATGGCGGGGCCATTTTTACTAATGATGATGAACTGGCGGCCCGGATGAAAATGATCGCCAATCACGGACAAAGCCGGCAATATTATCATGATGTGGTCGGGTGCAATAGCCGGCTCGACTCCATCCAGGCTGCGATACTTGGTATCAAATTAAAATACCTGGATGAGTATGCGCAGGCTCGTCAGCAGGCTGCTGCTTTTTACAATCAGGCATTTGCCGGACATCCTGCCATCACGACACCGGTAATAGCAGAACATTCCTCTCATGTGTACCATCAGTACACCATTTTACTGGAAGGAGTGGACCGGGAAGGACTGAAAAAGTACCTCGCAGAAAAGGGTATCCCGGCCATGATTTATTATCCCGTTCCAGGGCACCGGCAAAAAATGTTTGAGCAGTTTAATGTGGCATCGCTGGATTTGCCGGTTACTGACTGGCTCACCCAACGGGTGATTTCCCTGCCGATCCATACCGAACTGGATGAAGAACAGCTGCGCTATATCACCACACATGTTCTGGCATACATCAACCAATAAAAACTGATTATGAAAATAGCTGTGATAGGCACGGGTTATGTGGGTCTGGTTACAGGTACCTGTTTTGCAGAAACCGGTAATGATGTCACCTGCGTGGATATCGATGTGGCCAAAGTGAATAAGCTGAACAATGGCGAAATCACGATTTATGAACCGGGACTTGAAAAATTATTTCTCCGCAACAGAAAAGAAAACAGACTCCATTTTACCACCAGTCTTGCTGATGCAGTTAAAGAAGCAGTTATCATCTTTCTGGCCCTGCCTACTCCTCCTGGTGAAGACGGATCAGCAGATCTCCGGTACATCCTGGGTGTGGCAACAGAACTTGGAAAAATCATTACTGGTTACAAAGTAATCGTTGATAAGAGTACCGTACCTGTTGGTACAGCTGATAAAGTACGGACAGCCATTGCTGCCGGGTACAAAGGTGAATTTGATGTGGTGAGTAACCCCGAATTCCTGCGGGAAGGAGTGGCAGTGGAAGATTTTATGAAACCGGACCGGGTAGTGATTGGCTGCAGTTCGGAAAGAGCCAGAAAACTGATGGGCGATCTGTATGGTCCGTTTGTCAGACAGGGCAATCCTGTGATCTTTATGGATGAACGTTCTGCCGAACTCACCAAATATGCGGCGAATTCATTCCTGGCCATGAAGATCTCTTTCATGAATGAAATCGCACGTCTCTGCGAGCGCCTGGATGCAGATGTGGATATGGTAAGAAAAGGGATTGGTACGGATGATAGAATAGGTAAGCGTTTCTTATTTCCCGGAATCGGTTATGGAGGCAGCTGTTTCCCCAAAGATGTACAGGCCCTGGTTAAATCAGCTACAGAAACGGACTATGATTTTGAAATCCTGCAGGCCGTGATGAAAGTAAATGAAGCCCAGAAACTGCACCTCTTGCCCGGAATCCGTGCTTATTTCAATGGCCAGCTCAAGGGTAAGCATTTTGCACTATGGGGGCTGGCATTCAAACCCAATACGGATGATATCAGGGAAGCTCCGGCTTTATATATCATTGATGCCCTGGTGAAAGAAGGGGCCACTGTTTCCGTTTTTGATCCGGAAGCCATGCGTAATGTAAAACAGGAACTGGGTGATCGGGTACAATATGCCGGTAGTCAGTATGAAGCACTGGAAAATGCAGATGCCCTGATCATTGCCACTGAATGGAATGAATTCAGAACACCTGATTTTTCAAGGATAGCCTCAAGCCTGAAAAACAAAGTTATCTTCGATGGGCGAAACCTGTTTGATCTGTCGGTTATGCGCGAACTTGGATTTTATTACCAGAGTGTGGGAAGGGCCATCATAAAATAAAAATTATGGAACGCAAAAGAGTACTAATCACCGGTGCGGCCGGATTCCTCGGATCACATCTTTGTGACCGTTTTATTAAAGAGGGATACCATGTTATCGGAATGGATAACCTGATCACAGGAGACCTGGCGAATATCCAGCATCTTTTTAAACTGGAACAGTTTGAATTTTATCACCATGATGTGACCAAGTTCATTCATGTACCGGGCAACCTGGATTATATTCTTCATTTTGCGTCTCCTGCCAGTCCGATTGACTATCTCAAAATTCCCATTCAAACATTGAAAGTGGGTGCGATGGGAACCCATAATTGCCTGGGACTAGCCAAAGCCAAAAAGGCCAGAATACTGGTGGCCAGTACCAGTGAAGTGTACGGCGACCCGATGGTTCATCCGCAAACCGAGGAATACTGGGGAAATGTAAATCCCGTAGGTCCGCGTGGTGTTTATGATGAAGCCAAACGGTACATGGAGTCTATCACCAGGGCCTATTATACCTTTCATGGAGTGGAAACAAGGATCGTCAGGATATTTAATACCTATGGGCCCAGAATGCGATTGAATGATGGAAGGGCATTGCCGGCCTTTATCGGTCAGGCGTTGAGGGGAGAAGATATGACTGTATTCGGAGATGGTTCACAAACCAGAAGCTTTTGCTACGTGGACGACCTGATTGAAGGAATTTACCGTTTATTACTCAGTGATTATTCCATGCCGGTCAATATCGGAAACCCCAATGAAATCTCGCTGAAAGACTTTGCGGAAGAAGTACTGGCCCTGACGGGAAACAAAGTGAAGATTATTTATAAGCCGCTACCGGTAGATGATCCAAAACAAAGACAGCCGGATATCACCAAAGCGAGAACGATCCTGGGCTGGGAGCCTAAAGTTGGAAGAAAGGAAGGATTACAGGTGACCTATGATTATTTCCGCTCACTTCCAAAGGAGGAGTGGGACAAACAACCCAAAGAATTCATTAGCAATAAATAAAAAGCAGCATAATAACATGTACCAGGAATTGATTGATAAAAAAGCAAAGCTGGCCGTGATCGGCCTTGGATATGTTGGATTACCCATTGCACTGGAGTTCGCCAGAAAAATTTCCGTGATTGGATTTGATATCAACCCCAAAAGGGTGGAAATGATGAAACAGGGGATCGACCCCAGTAATGAACTGGAAAAAGAAGCTTTTGAAGGATGTGATATCACCTTTACTGATTCTGTGGATGTGTTGCGGGAAGCCCGCTTTTTTATTGTAGCCGTGCCTACACCGGTTGATGAACACAATGTTCCCGATCTGACACCTGTGAAAAAGGCCTCAGAGACGGTGGGTAAAGTGGTGAAGAAAGGGGATTATGTGGTGTTTGAATCCACTGTGTATCCCGGTTGTACAGAAGAAGATTGTTTGCCCGTGATAGAAAAATTATCCGGACTGAAAAATATTACCGATTTCAAACTCGGCTACTCTCCTGAAAGAATTAACCCGGGAGATAAAAACCATACCCTTTCTTCCATTGTCAAAGTAGTATCCGGTTGCGATGCCGGATCGCTGGATGAAATTGCCAAAACTTACGAACTTGTGGTTAAAGCAGGGGTACACCGTGCTTCCTCTATTAAAGTGGCGGAAGCAGCCAAGATCATTGAGAATACACAGCGTGACCTGAATATTGCTTTGATGAATGAGCTGTCCATCATTTTTAATATGATGAACATTAATACCTATGAGGTACTGGAAGCAGCCGGCACGAAATGGAACTTCCTGAAATTCCAGCCCGGACTGGTAGGCGGACATTGCATCGGAGTGGATCCTTATTATCTGACTTATAAAGCCAGTGAACTGGGATATGATGCAGAAGTAATACTGGCGGGAAGAAATATCAATGACAATATGGCCAAGTATGTCGCAAAGACTGTGATCCAGCACATCATTAAAAATACCAGTGATGTAAAAGCTGCTAAAGTGCTGGTAAAAGGGGCCACATTTAAAGAGAATGTAAGTGATATCCGCAATTCCAAAGTAGCTGATGTGGTCAAAGCCCTTCAGTCGTATTATGTAAATGTGGATGTGGAAGATCCTTATGCTGATTCAGATGAGCTTAAACACGAATACGGATTCGAACTGGCTGCGAGCACAGGAAAGGATTATGATGCAGTAATTATTACGGTACCTCACAATGAATACAAAGAACTGGATGATGCCCATTTTGTCTCGATCACAAAAGCGCATGGAATGGTGGCAGATCTGAAAGGAATTTACCGGAACAAAATCAGTAACAGAACCTATTGGAGTTTATAATCATGCCATTTACCGCAACGGAAATACCAGGGTTATTACTTTTTGAGCCCACTGTTTTTGAAGACAGCCGGGGATGCTTTTTTGAATCATACAATGAAAAGACATTCCGCGATCAGGGGATTGATATCCGCTGGGTGCAGGATAATCAGTCTGCTTCACAATTCGGGGTGATCCGGGGGCTGCATTACCAACTCCCGCCATTTGCGCAAACCAAACTCGTCAGGGTGATCCGGGGTAAAATACTGGATGTGGCGGTGGATATCAGAAAAGGCTCCCCCACATTCGGGAAAGTATTTACAAAAGTATTATCAGCAAAGAATAAACGACAATTGCTGATTCCCAGAGGATTTGCACATGGCTTTTCAGTATTGAGTGAAAAAGCGGAAGTGATGTATAAATGTGATGCATTTTATAATAAGGAATCAGAAGCCGGGATTATCTATAATGATGCAGAACTGAATATTGACTGGCGCTTGCCGGATGAGGCAAAACTGATCTCCGATAAGGATTTACAACTGCCAACCTTTGCCCAATGTCTGAACAGCTTTGTATTTGAAGGCTGATGGTAATGAAATTAAAAATACTCGTAACCGGCGCCAATGGCCAGCTTGGAAAAGAAATCCGGCAATTGGCTGAAGAGAACCCGGGCTACGAATTCATCTTCCTGGGCAGGGAAGATCTACCCATCCATCATTTTGAAATGCTCCGCCATTATTTCGGGTTGTATCACCCGACATACCTGATCAACTGCGCGGCGTATACAGCTGTTGACCGGGCAGAGTCTGAAAAGGATCTTGCCTTTCAGGTAAACGGTGAAGCAGTAGGAGTGATGGCAGCCGTTTGTAAGGAGTATGGTACAAAACTCCTGCATATTTCCACTGATTATGTGTTTGACGGAAAGGCCAGCCATCCTTATAAGGAATCAGATACCGTTAATCCGCAGTCTGTTTACGGAGCTTCTAAACTCGAAGGGGAACAACAGGCATTATTGTATTGCCCGGAGACCCTGATCATCCGTACTTCCTGGGTATATTCTGAATATGGAAAGAATTTTGTGAAAACCATGCTGAAGCTGATGGCTGAGAAGGAATCAGTCAATGTGGTCAATGACCAGTATGGTTCTCCTACTTATGCGGCTGATCTGGCCCGGGTGATCCTTGAGATTATTCAGTCAGGGAAATGGGAACCGGGTATTTTTCATTACAGCAATGAAGGGGTGATCAGCTGGTTTGAATTTGCCCTGGAAATTGCAAGGATTGCCGGTATGAAATGCCAGGTGCTTCCAATACCCACCACTTCATTTCCAACCCCGGCTAAAAGGCCACTATGGTCGGTATTAGATAAAAGGAAGATCCGGGAAGTTTATGGAATCCACATCAGGCCCTGGAAAGAAAGCCTGCATGATTGTATGGAAAAATTAAGAGGGAGAAACTGATCTGGTGCCTGGTACGAAATGATTAAGTGTTTGAGCTCTTCTCTCCGGTGCGGTTTTTCCCGTCAAACAGACAGATGCTGGTAGATTGCACCCCGCAGTTCGGGTATTATTTATTTAAGGAAACCTGAATAGCGTTAAATCCCCTTGGCCCTCTTTCAACCTGAAACTTTACTTTGTCAGATTCCTTGATCTGTTCCAGCAGTTCATTGATATGAAAGAAAATTCTTTCATTACTGTTGTCTTCATTGATAAATCCGAATCCTTTGGCAGTGTTGAAAAAACTGACAGTGCCTGTTCTGAAGCTATCTTCGGCAGCATATTCCTGTTTGGGAACACCGATCTGAATGTCTTCCTGTAAGAAGACTTTTTTACGGGAAGGATCCGGGGGCGTACTGCTGAGATTGCCATTTTCGTCAAGATAAGCCATCATCCCTTCGAGGGAGTTGCCATCTCTTTTATTGGCTTTACGATCCTCCTGTTTTTGTTTTTTATCCTGTTTCTGTTTTAATCTCTTTTTTTCTTTTTCTTTTTTACTATAGGTTTCTTTTGATTTGGCCATATTGAATGCATTGTTTTAAATGATACCGGTTGAAAGGCTGATATAAAGCGGGTTGCCGGAAATAATAACTGCCTCTGGCCAACTTTCGGTCAGCCATTACTGCAATGTAACCAAATCCGGGGGCAACTTAAAAGTTTTATTTGCACACCCCCGGTACAGTTAATCTCCCTCTTTAATCAGGGACGATGTTCCAGTTTTGTGAATTCTGAACCATTGAAAATCCTGGCGAGACTTTCGTTATGGTTGTTTTTATATTCTTCGATATGTGTTTCACTTACTATACGCCAGAGATTTTTGCGACTCAGTTCCTGAAAGTCAGCTGTTTTGATGAAAAGTCCGATGATCGGGTTCCTTGTTTTGAACCTGATCTCAAATAATGGGTTAGCGGATTGCTTTTTTTGTAAAATGTCTGAAATCTGTTCGTTTGTCATGAGATGAAATATTTGATTAGAATAATTTCTTTTATACGGGCATTGTCAGTTTTCTGATCCAGTTAAAAACAGCAACCTCACTTTTGACGTCTTCGGGTAATTCGTCCTGAATTCTTCTCTCGATATTTTTTCCTTCTTTCAGGGAAACCCTTTCAGAGAGGGAGCTGTAAAAGTTGATCAGGAAGAGCACCTGGTTGCCATTGAATTTATCAAATTTTCTCCGGCTGGGTTGTCCTGTATACAGGTGTTCATCACCGGATGTCCAGTGATAATGTCCGCCGTCAAGATCCTGTTTCAAAAAATGCATAAAAGAATTTTATATGAATGCCCTTGATTTATTCTGGCACTGCAACTGCATAGGTTTTGTCCAGCAGGTGGATAACACCGTTGGAACCCTGACGGTCACGTGCTAAAATCCTTGAACCGTTGATACTTGTTTCTCCATCCCGGACAGTAATAGTTACCTGGGTGCCGTTCAGGGCAGGCAATTGCTGATTATTCCTGAAGTCGTGTAACATTTTTTTGCCGGTAAGAATATATCCTGACAACAGTTCGGTAAGTTGGGCACGATGGGCAGGTTCCAGTAACTGCTCAAAGCTCAGGTCCGTCAATCTGCTGAAAGCAAGGTTAACGGGTCCAAGGATCGTGAATGGACCAAATTCACCCAACTGCTGTTCGAGATCCGTCATTTTTAAGCCGCGGCTGAATAAACTCAGGTTTCGGTCAGCGTTAATGATTTGAAGAATGGTAGCCATATTCACGTTTTATTTATTTGTAACTGTAAAGCTGTGAGCCTGTCCCTGGATTTTGCTGCCTCAGCTTACCATCTTTTTTTGTCGGGCCGGCTCTCTTTTTCTCTGGCAACAGTAACCGAAATCGTACGGCCTTCCACTTCTTTGCCATTCAATTTGCTCATGGCTTCATTAGCTTCTGCACCGGCCGGCATTTCCACAAATCCAAATCCCCGGCTTTTTCCCGTTTCGCGGTCGGTAATTACTTTGGCTGATGTAACCTGTCCGAATGCTTCAAATAAACGGCGCAGGTCATCTTCACTGGTTTGATATCCCAGGTTGGATACATACATGTTCATGTTTACTTTTTTTAGAGTATGACAAATAATATTATTACAGCAGCAAGGGAAAAGAGAAGAAATTGATTACTGATTCGAAGAGTGAATCGTTACTAATCCTGACTGAATGTTGAAGTATAATATCTGTTCAATTAAAGATAATCTTTTTCAGGCAGGAGCCCAAATATTAATAGGTTGGCAGCCTTGTTTTTTAAAATACCGGGCGGATGGCCAATAAATGGTTACCTTACACCGCTGCAATACCGCGTTATATCCTAAATCAGGAGATGCTTACACTTTGATGCGGAGAGACTTTTTCAACTTTTAAATCTGGAATTGTGACTACAGAAAATATCGTTCAGTTTGTTTGCTTTGCTTCTCCACTCGGTACCGATGCATTCAAAGAACTATGGGAACCCTATGCCCGGATACTCGTAAAAGATCCTGCCAGTATCTTATTGCAGGAAGGATTGCCTGATCAGAAAAACTCCAGGTTTACTTATATATCGCAACATACCTGCAGTGCAGCCGATTTTCAGTTTGCTTTTATGAAAGGGAAAAGCAAATCACATTTTCCGGAACATAAAGCAAGGGTGATACAGGCAGGAGGATACCTGCCGGTAGCGCCGGTTCTTGCCTATAAGCAATCAAGAGGCGATTCAAAAATTATTGCATTGGTAGGTCATGGTGAAACAGATCCGGCATTTTACCGCGGACTTGGTGCCCGCCATACAAATATCTACGAAGCCTATTATGAAAACTGCCTCTATGGGTATGTGATTGAATTTTTTATTCCCGCCAAAGATGCAGCTGGTCTACTTTCCCGTTTAAAAGAAAGACCGGGAGTGGAAGCAGGAG
Organism: Chitinophagaceae bacterium; assembly: GCA_035439185.1. Lineage (GTDB taxonomy): Bacteria > Bacteroidota > Bacteroidia > Chitinophagales > Chitinophagaceae > JJ008. Next base: position 4,546 of record DAORJS010000031.1, on the reverse strand, counting down.
TTTATCAAACCTGTTTATTCTCCCGGACTGCCAGAAAAGTATCAGGCTCTTTGTCTTGAAAAATTTCTTCGTTTATTTCCCTGCTGATTATTCCCCTGATGGGAATGAGACCTGGCAGGCCTGTTTTGTTGCGGCCTTGCTGCTTTTTCAGGAACAATTGAAGGCACTTTATAAGGATGGTCGGCGACCAACGGAATTTGTCTTTTAATCAGTTTCTGTATATCCCGCAGGTATTCTCTTTCTTCCTGATCACAAAATGATATGGCAACGCCGGTAGCCCCTGCTCTTCCGGTTCTTCCAATCCGGTGCACATAAGTTTCCGGTGTATTCGGTAGTTCAAAATTGAATACATGGCTCATGCCGTCAATATCAATTCCTCTGGCCGCAATATCCGTGGCTACCATCACGCGGATGGCACCTGTCTTGAAATCCTGTAAAGCGGATTGCCGGGCATTCTGTGACTTATTACCATGAATAGCTGCAGAACGGATGCCTGCATTATTCAGAAATTTGGCCACCTTATCTGCTCCGTGTTTGGTGCGGGTAAAGACCAGGGCGGTTTTAATATCCTGATCAGACAGTAAATCAATCAGCAGGGATTTTTTATCCTGCTTCTCTACATAGTACATCAATTGGTCAATCAGTTCAACCGTGCTGGCCGGAGGTGTGGCTTCCACTTTTACCGGGTGCTTCAGCAGACTGGAAGATAAAGCCTGGATCTCAGGCGACATCGTGGCAGAGAAAAACAGGGTTTGTCTTTGTGCCGGTAATTTGGCGATGATTCTTTTTACATCGTGAATAAAGCCCATGTCGAGCATACGGTCTGCTTCATCCAGGACAAAGAATTTAATCTGATCCAGTGATAAGAGCCGCTGGTTCATCAGGTCAATCAAACGACCCGGCGTGGCCACCAGGATATCGATTCCTTTAGCCAGGGTCTGTACCTGGGAATGTTGGGAAACGCCTCCGAAAATAACGTGATGCCTCAATGGAAGATATTTTCCATAGGCTTTAAAACTATCACTCACCTGAATGGCTAATTCACGGGTGGGGGTTAATACCAGCACTTTCATCCGGTGTTGTTTGTCACCTGATTTTGTTTTCTGGGCATGTAATAACTGCAGGAGCGGAATAGCAAATGCCGCTGTTTTCCCGGTACCGGTTTGAGCGCAGCCAAGTATATCTCTTTCCTGTAAAATAACCGGGATGGATTGAACCTGAACGGGAGTGGGTTGGGTATAGCCTTCATCGGCCAAAGCCCTCAATACAGGCTCGGTGAGCTGTAAATCTTTAAATAACATGAATTGAAAATTAGTGAAATAAATAAGTTATAAAATATGGTAAGGCTATCTGTGTGCAACACGATACTTTACCCGCCTTACGTTAAGCCAATATGAGATTTGAATTGGAAACAAAATCAACAGAGGAGTAACATAGAAGAACACAAAGATAAGTAAAAAGTGCCGGATTTACTGAAATAGTTAATATAAGAGAGGCTTAACTGAAGACGTGAACTAGCTAATATGTTCAGGATGACCCGGGTACTCAGCTTATTATGCAGTGTTTATTTTTATTTAATAAGGTAATGTTTAGGATAACTTATGCAGGATTATGTTGAAGTATTAATACCGGCTATCAGTTTCTGTATTCGCGCAAGAAAAGTCGCTAATCGGATTGATGACTGTATTTTCTAGATACTGATAAATAAGTTTATTAAATCAGGCATTTCTTTCTCTATGCATTTTTCAATCGGATAATTATCTCTTCCTTAGAAATAAAGAAAGCTCATATTCCGGTAACCTGGTTTTCCAGGGATATACAAAAGGGGTGGGGGAATCAGAAAATGATCTGACAATTTTAAGGAACTGTGATCCTGGCGGAATAGCGGTATCATAAAGCCGCCAAATATGCGTCGTATCCGGCCAGAATGAACATTTTCGATGAACGGGTAGAGCTGAGTATAGGGAACTGGCTATTTTTAGGAGACAAATTTTAAACAGTTATAAGTGAAGGGTCAGGCATTCATTTCACAATTAATAATATTAAAACGCCATGAAAAAATTAACACTATCTGTTCTGTTCATTTTACAATCTCTTTGGTCGCTGGCACAAACTGAAGAACAATTGATTCAGCATTGTATTCAGCGCTACCTGGTTGGTACTTCCTATAGCATGCCTGATTCCATCTCAAGCGCTTTTTATACCGAGGCGAATTTGTTTTTGAGCAGTAAGGATAAACCGGTTTGGATAATGCCGGCGGCTGACTATGCAAAATTGTTTAAGAAAGAAGATGAAGGAAAGTTTAATGGCCGGATCGGGAGGATTGTTTCAATTGATATTTACAATGATATCGCCACGGCCAAAGCCGAGATCCTGATTCCGGAAAGGAAGCTGGAGTTTATGGATATATTCCTGCTGAAGAAAATCAGCGGTGAGTGGAAGATTATCAGCAAGGCTGCAGCCAGTAAGCCGGGAATTAAGTCGGGGAAAAAAGTCCTGTTTATCCTGACCAATACCTGTTTTTATGGGAATACAACGGAGTTCTGTGGCAATAGTTTTCCGGAAATTGTATTTGCTCATCATGCATTTGTAACAGCCGGTTATACGGTTGATTTTGTAAGTCCGGAAGGCGGCAGCATCCCATTGGAATATGCACGCACTTCAGTACCGCTTCAAAAGCAATATTTGTATGATCAGGATTTTATGTATGCGCTTGAACATACGATGATGCCAGGCCAGGTTAATTATAAGGATTATAAAGCCGTTCAATTCATTGGTGGTGGCTGTGCCATCTATGGCGTTCCGGAGAATAAGGAAATCCAGCAAATCGCCATGAAGGTATATGAGGAAAACGGGGGAATCATTTCTGCTGTTTGTCACGGTACGGCAGGTCTGGTCAATTTAAAAACAAGGGATGGTAACTATCTGGTAAAGGGGAAAACGGTAAGTGGATGGCCGGAAGCTTATGAATCTAAAGATGCCTTGTATTTTAAGCAATTTCCTTTTTTAATCCAGCAAACAATCGAGTCAAGAGGAGGGAAGTTCACTTATGCCGGTAAAGATGATGTGCATGTGGAAGTGGATGGCCGGGTGGTAACCGGACAGAATTTTAATTCTTCTGAAGCGGTGGCTAAAAAGATAATAGAGCTGATAGAGAAAAGTAAATAAAGTACAGGCGTAATTCGTATGAATCCGGCTACAAATTTTGAAGATGGTGGTCAGACTTGTTGCTTTTCTGTAAGCTTAATTGCAGGAAAGAGTAAAGCGATTTATATTTTTTTGGATTGAATAAAAAGAATAAAAGAAGCAGGATAATATTAATTTAAAAATACAGCGGGTATTTAATGCAAGTCTCCGGAATTAACTATTTTGCTAAAATTGTACATGGGGTTTTTGAACCTGGTAAATAAAGTCAGATGAAACTGCAAATAATTATATTTTCAAGTTTATTTCTTTTTTCTCTTGCTTTTGCTTCCTGCCAGAAAGAAATTGAACAGCAGCTTTCTCCCAGACCACAGCATATGAGCGAGGGATCGATATTGGATAGGTATATTGAATTTGATACCACTGAAGTTATTGGGTTAGATACAATTTCTATTTTCAGTTTTATATATGACAATAATAACAGAATCAGCCAGATTAATGAAAAATGGTTTGATCATGGAACGCTGAATGTGTCCGTTTATACAAGTACAAATTATTTATATAACGGTACAGATACGCTTCCGGGTCTGGTAGTTAAGAATAGTTTGGCTAATGGATATTCATTAGTTGACAGCCTTTTTCTTCAGTATAATAGCAGTAATATGATTTCCAGGGATTCGGGAAGAAAATATGAGCAAGGAGTCTTGAAGTCTTATTTTACATTTCACTATGATGAAATTGCCCCCTGGAAATATCATGTTTATGGGGTTGCTTTTGATATTGTTTCCGGAACGTTTATGCAGACTAACGAAATTGCATTGACAAGGAATTTTACTAACGGTAATGTGACTCAAAGCTACGATTCGGTTTACAATAGCATCCCATTTGCCAATTATTCAATATTACAGTCAAGCTACTTGTACGATAATAAGCCAAATCCATTTAAAAAACTTGCTTTGAGATATCCCGATTTGCATTCAGATTTTGAATCCGGGCTTTTTTCATGGTATGCATTTAATAACCCTGTAAAGTTTACCAGAACTACCTATACCAGTAATTCTCTTATTCCGGCTACTAATATCCATGACATTACATATAAATACAACTCTTTGGGTTACCCGATTGATTTGTCTGTGTCGAAAAATGGCATGCCTTATTTTTCTGCCGGGTTTAAAATTCTGTTGTACTATAAATAGCCGCCCCCGGCTTTTTTTAAATAAAACTGCTTCCTGCCGTTTCGGCAAACCATAAATTGGTTAAAATGGTAAGGAACATGTTTGATTAAAATAGAAAAACCGGCAAAAATGCCGGCTTTCTTTATCTGTTGACCCATAAGGATTCGAACCTTAAATGACTGAACCAAAATCAGTAGTGTTACCATTACACCATGGGTCAATCCGTA
>DAORJS010000030.1:0-16367 GCA_035439185.1 Chitinophagaceae bacterium | reverse complement strand
GACCAAGGATCTGGCGGTTTGTATTCATGGCAATAAAGTGAAACATGGAGAACATTTCCTATATACTGAAGAATTCCTCGAAGCGATTGACCAGAATCTGAAGAAAAAACTGTCTTAACTCCGAAAAAAACATTTTTAACACGTTGTTTTTCACAGTCCCGCAATTCCGGCGGGACTTTTCTTTGCAGTCAATCCCGGTATCACAGTAACTGTTAACGAAAGCCTTGGTCTCCTTTCATAAATGAATACCGGGATTTTTTTACTTCCCCCTCTAATAATTCATAGGGCTTACCAACAACAATGCAGGTTAATCTGACTGTTAAATTATACCGGTGGTTGCCACCTGTGCCGGTTTCAGAAAAAAATGGGATATCTTCAGAATCACTTATACCTGTTTAATAGCGCTATTAAATGTTGAAAACCTGTCCAGCCCAACCTGTAATCATCAGCGTATGTTAAAACCGATATTATTCAGCTGCTGTCTTTTCTGCTTTGCTTTTACTTCAAAAGCAGCAACCATCATTGAAGCCAGTTTGATTACCAGTCCATCTACTTCCTTCAGAATCATTGCCAATCAATCGGCATTAAATGACTATGAAGGCCAGTTGTTGAATGAAGGAAAAACAAATGAAAAAGGGGAGCTGAAAGCAATTGTTGAAATCGGAGCAGAACAGCCTGTCACCCTTTTTATTGGCAAACAGTTTTTAAAACTCTGGGTCATTCCTAATACAAGATTGCAAATAACTGAAGCTGCAGGTAATCATTTCCAATTCAATGGAGAAGCAGCTGCCCACAATATTTTCTTTTACCAGTCAGGCTTCATGATGCCGTTTAGTATTCCTCCTGCGCCATCGACCCAATCATTTGAGCCGCAATTGTTTTTTAAATACCAGGATAGTTTACAGCAATCACGAAATGATCAGTATGATGAATTGTTCAGTAAAAATCCTCCATCAAAAACTTTTGCTTCTTTTTGCAAAGCCGAAATTTCACATGCTGCCATCAGCGCCAAGAGTCAGTATCCGCTGGAGTATATCTATATGAAGAAAACACTTGAATTCTCCAATATTCCCGCCGGTTATTTCAGGTTCTGGTCAGATTTCCGGCTTTATGACGATAGCTGCCTGAGTGACGCGTATCAAAATTCCATTCATAATTATCTGCAGTACGTTGTAACCGTTCAAATGAACAATGACATTTCTGATACTGAAAAATTCCATATCCTTTTGCTCAAAGCAGCTGATTCTCTTTTAGCCAGTCATCCCCTGACTTTACAAAAACAAAAAACAGATATCCTGTTAACCATGGTCAGGTATTTTGACCTGCCGGTATTATTTGAAAAAGAATTTAAAAAGTACCAATCCGGATTCCCGGAATCCGTTTCAATACCATTAGTCAGCAGTGAGTGGAATAAGAAAAAAGGAAGTTTACTCAGTTCCCCATCCTTCAGGCTTAAAAATACAAGCGGACTGTATGTAGATATTAAAGACCTGAAAGGAAAGGTCGTGTACATTGATTTCTGGGGCAGCTGGTGTAAAGCCTGTTTGCTTCAAATGCCCAACTCTGCCAAATTGCAGGCCAGATTAAAGAACGAAGCTGTTGTATTCCTGTTTATTGATTTCTTCGACAGTAAAGAAAAATGGTTGAAATACATTAAGGATAGAAAACTGGGGGGATTACATCTGAGAGCTGAAAAAAAAGATGAAGCTTATTTTGATGCTGTTTTCGGGATTAATCAGGGCTTTCCCCGTTACGCACTACTAAACAAAGAAGGGAAACTGATTACGACTGCCGCCCCGCATCCAAACGACGATCAACTGGAGGAATTCATAAAGAAATATCTTGATTAATGTCATCATTTTTTAAATTATACAAACCTGATTTTCTTTTTAAGAATCCGAAATTGCATAGCATTTAAGCTGCATCAGCAGCCGATCCAGTAGTTTTATACACCTTTTTTAACTTCTTAATTTTATCTTTTATGAAAAAAACCGGAATAATAAATAAGAAACTATCAACGGCTGAGCTGAATGCATTACTGCAATTGCTGCAGACCCGGTTTGAAAAAAACAGCAAGAGACATAAGGGTATTGAATGGGCGGATGTAAAAAAACGACTGGCCGCCAGCCCTGGTAAATGCCGCTCTTTACAGGAAATGGAGGATACAGGGGGCGAGCCGGATGTAGTTGGTCAGGATAAAAAAACCGGCGAGTTTATTTTTATGGATTGTTCCCCTGAAAGCCCGTCCGGTCGCCGCAGTTTTTGTTACGACCGTGAAGCACTGGAAGCACGTAAAGAATATAAGCCGGCTAACAATGTAATTGATATGGCGACTGAAATGGGTATTGAATTACTCAATGAATCACAATACAGGGCATTGCAGGAGCTGGGGAAATTTGATACCAAGACTTCCAGTTGGATCCTGACACCTGATCCAGTTCGTAAACTCGGGGGCGCCCTTTTTTGCGACCGGCGTTATGATCATGTGTTTGTCTATCATAATGGCGTACAGTCTTATTATGCTGCCCGGGGTTTTCGGGGATTGCTGAAAGTCTGATGGATCGGTCAAACCGACCAGTGTTTACACCTCATAAATTGTTAAGATGTTAACCGCTATCCATCCCAAACTACCCATGCGCGATAAAGCCGCAACTATTGATTATTACAATGGCAAACTGGGCTTCAGCGTCCTCAGCGATTATGGTGATTACCTGATCCTTGAAAAAGACCAGATAGAACTCCACTTTTTTTCTTTCCCCAGACTGGATCCTGCCAATAATTATGGGCAGGTGTATATCCGTTGCAGCGATATTGATATATTTTACCAGCGGTTGATCGGTGAGCAGGTTCCCATACACCCCAACGGATCACTGTCTGATAAACCCTGGGGGCAAAGGGAATTTTCATTGCTGGATCCTGATTATAATCTCCTCAGCTTTGGGCAAAGCCTTTAAACAGCAGATCGGTCCGGGGTATCTCCAGATTATCATCCACACTAATTGCCTTCTATCCTTTTTGGGCATGTCAAATTCTGGCAATTTGCTTTTTTTATACTGTATCAACTGAACTGAAAAACAGATATATGAAGAAACTCTCCATGGCGCTTGCCTTTATTTGTTTTAACGTTTGTTTACGTGCCCAGGAATTACCCAGAAAAGCAGGACTGGGTGTAGCCTATTATGCCACGTTGCCGGATAGCCTGGTATCCCGGTTGGGATATAAGAAGGGAGCCGTTGTGCAAACGGTAATTGCCGGATCTACTGCAGCAGTTATGAATATGCAACCATTGGATATTATCCTCACAGTAAATCAACAGCCGATACAAACTCCTGCTGACCTTTTACGTTCAGCCAAAACTTTACGGGATGGGCAAACCGTTGCAATAGAACTGATCCGCAATAAAAAATTAATCAGTATTACCGGTAAAGCAGTGGCAAGGCCTTATGAAAAAAGTACAACGGCTATTATTGAGTATGGTGCTTTTGCCTATAAAGGAGGTTGGGTGAGGACCATTTACAAGCGCCCAAAAGAAACAGTACCATTGGGTACCATTTATTTTTTGCAGGGCTTACCCTGCTATTCGATGGATAATTTTAAAGAGAAGGATAAAACGAAACAGGCTATTGATGCGCTGGTGGACAGAGGCTTTGCCGTTTACCGGATGGAAAAAGCGGACATGGGTGACAACCTGAATCAGGCACCTTGCGAATCAATGGGATTTGATGCAGAGCTGGATATGTACCGTGCTGGTTACAGGAATCTTCTTCAATTATCTGGCATTGATACAACCAATATTTTTCTATTCGGACATTCCATGGGAGGAGTAACTGCTCCCCTGTTGGCACAAGAATTTCAGCCAAAAGGCGTAGTGGTCTATGGCACGGTATTCAAATCATGGATGGAATATATGCTGGATGCCTTTCGGATTCAACCGGCTTATTTTGGAGAGGACCCGAAAAAACTGGAGAGTGCATTAAAAATATACAGGCCCTTTATTGAAGATTATTTTGAAGGTCGTCAACCCCTGGAAAAGATTGCGGCCAATCCAACCGGTTTAGAGGCCTTGCAATCAATTCTCTCCTATGATCCACAAACCGGACTGGCTGCATCCGGAAGGAGTCCGCTGGTATTTAAAGAAATCAATGGGTATGATTTGTCCAAAGCCTGGAAGCAAACTAACGGTTATGTACTTGCCATTTATGGCGAATGTGATATGGCCGCAAATAATGCTTCGGATCACCAGGCCCTGGTAAACTGGCATAATCAGCATCACCCGGGTAAAGCCAGTTTTTGGCTGGCACCTGGTACTACGCATACATTTGAAGAAATTGGAACGATGGAGGATTATGTACGCTGGCAATCGACCCCTGCCGCTTATTATCAATATGCCGAAAACCGGTTCAATGCAAAGGTTTTCGATTATGTAGGGAACTGGCTCAAAAGCCTGCTGCAAAAGGGCTGAGTAGCGCCTCATTTTCCCGATGCCGGTAAAACCTTACCTTTGCAGGGTTTTAAATACAGATTTGCTGTCCAGTTAGCTGGTTATCAAGCCGATCTGCAGGTAACCCTAAACGTCCATCCTCAAATCCTGAATCGTATGGCAGATATTTTTGAAAGGTTATTGAAACATTATGGTCCGATCGGACAACACCGTGAAAGGGCCCATGGCTATTTTGCATTCCCTAAACTGGAAGGTGATATCAGCAGCCGGATGAAATTCCGTGGCAAAGAAGTTATTGTTTGGAGTTTGAATAATTATCTGGGTCTGGCGAATCACCCTGAAGTAAGAAAGGCAGATGCAGATGGTGCGAAGGATTACGGACTGGCTTACCCGATGGGTGCCCGGATGATGAGTGGAAACAGTAATCTCCATGAGCAACTGGAAACAGAACTGGCAGCATTTGTGAACAAGGAAGATGCCGCTTTATTGAATTATGGCTACCAGGGAATGGTCAGCATCATTGATGTACTCTGCAGCCGTCATGATGTGATTGTTTATGATGCCGAAAGTCATGCCTGTATTATCGATGGTGTACGGTTGCACCCTGGCCACCGTTATGTATTCAAACATAATGATCTCGATGATTGTGAGAAACAACTACAGAGAGCCACGGCTCTGATCGAAAAACAGAAAGCAGGTGGAATCCTGGTGATTACAGAAGGCGTCTTTGGTATGGCTGGTGATCAGGGTAAATTAAAAGAAATTGTGGCATTGAAAGATAAATACCAGTTCCGTTTACTGGTAGATGATGCACATGGATTCGGTACGCTTGGAACAACTGGAGCCGGTGCCGGGGAAGAGCAGGGATGCCAGGAGCAGATCGATCTTTATTTTTCAACCTTTGCCAAGTCAATGGCTTCTATAGGCGCATTTATAGCCGGCGACCGTAAGATCATCGACTATATCCGTTATAATATCCGTTCGCAGATTTTTGCAAAGAGCTTACCCATGCCTCTGGTGGTAGGGAATCTTAAGCGCCTGGAGTTACTCCGCAACCATCCCGAGTATAAAGAAAAATTGTGGAGCAATGCCCGCAAATTGCAGGAAGGACTGAAAACACGTGGTTTTGATATTGGTAATACAGACTCAGTGGTAACTCCCGTGTATATGAAAGGAGATGTGCCGGAAGCCACAGCCATGGTGATGGATCTGCGGGAAAATTACGGGGTATTCGCTTCTATTGTTGTGTACCCGGTCATCCCGAAAGGACATATTATTTACCGGTTGATTCCCTCCGCAGCTCATACTGATGAGGACATTGAAATTACGCTGAAAGCTTTCTCCGAAACCAAGAAAAAGCTGGATGCCGGTGAATACCGCGTGGAAGCTATTCCTGATATGGCTGAAAACAGGAATTAAGTCAGCCAGCCGGAATTAGAAAAAAAATTAACAAAACGCAGACGATACGTTTCAAAACGTATCGTCTTTTTATTTGTACGGCACCCTGTTTTGCAAGGTTTGCCCTACATTTACGGAACTGGCAGGTAAGACCTGTCTGCAATAAAAAGCACACACTATGCGTAAACTTTTGTTTGTTGTATTCCTGTTACCATTATTGGTACAGGCCCAGGAAAAATCAATCACCCTGGAAGATATTTATAAGAAAGGAACTTTCCGGGGCGAGCCGGTAAGGACAGATTTTGGAACGGCTAAATCCAGTCCTGAACTCAAAACCGACGAGTTGAAGGACGAAACCGGTAAGCCTTTTGGCCATGCGGATGATATTGTATTCAGTCCTTCAGGGAGTCAGTTTGCCTTTTTGAAAAAAGGAACAGAACCAATTTACCGCCGCTCCTCAAAATCTTTTGTGTATCTCTATGATGCCAATACCAAACAGCTGACAAAGCTGGCAGATGAGAAGGTCTTGCATCCGAGTTTTTCTCCCGATGGCACTAAGATTGCTTTTGTAAAAAACAATAATCTGGTATTGTATGATATCGCCACCAGATCTTCGAGGAATATCACCACCGATGGGAAGTGGAATGATGTTATCAACGGTAATTGCGATTGGGTGTATGAAGAGGAGTTTGAATTTTCACGGGCTTATGAATGGAGCCCCAAAGGAAACTATATTGCTTACTACCGGTTTGATGAAAGTGAGGTGAAAGAATACAATATGACTTTTTATGACAACAGTTATAATAAGGACTACCGGTACAAATACCCCAAGGCTGGTGAGGATAACTCTAAAGTTGAAATACATATCTATGACCTCGCTGCTAATCATGATGTAAAAGCCCGGTACGACCAGGGCGATATTTATATTCCCCGTATCAAATGGACCCGGGACGATAACACCCTGGTAGTTTACTGGATGAACCGCTATCAAAATGAACTGAAACTGCTCGCTACCGAGGCCAAAACAGGTAATAGCAGCATCCTGTATGAGGAAAAAAATAAATACTATGTTGAAATCAATGATGACTGGTGGTGGCTGAAGGACGGAAAGAACTTTTTATTCAGCAGTGAAATGAGTGGATTTAAACATCTTTACATGTATAGTCTTGATGGCCGGTCAAAGATTCAGCTCACCAAAGGAAACGCAGAAGTAACTGAAGTAAATGCGGTAGATGAAACCAATCAGCGTATCTATTTTACCATGGCCTATCCAAGGCCTATGGACAGGAATCTGTTTGTAACCGATTTCACCGGGAAGAAAACATTTCAGCTTACACAGGGCGAGGGCTGGAACCGGGTGGAACTGAATGATGAATGCACACAGTTTTTTTGTTTCCGCAGCGATATAAATACCCCACAAACCGTTACCCAGCACGAAATTGTAGTGGACAAGAAAAAGAATATCACTTCCAATCTGATCAAAACGGTGAGTGAAAGTGCCAAACAAAAAGCAAAAATTGCAGAATACGGATATGGTAAAGCTGAATTCATCAGGGTTCCTAACAGCAAAGGAGATACATTAAACGGATGGATGCTGAAACCAGCCAATTTCGATCCGGCTAAAAAATATCCGGTTTTGTTTTGTAATTACGGCGGACCAGGCTCCCAGCAGGTGGCCAATCGTTTCGGTGCTGTGAGTCCCTGGCATCAGTTATTAGCCCAGAAAGGATTTATTGTAATGAGTGTCGACAATACCGGTACCGGCTACCGTGGTGAGGAGTTCAAGAAAAAAACATATTTACAACTTGGAAAATTTGAAATTGAAGACCAGATTGATGCGGCGAAATGGGTGAGCAAGATGCCATTTGTGGATGGTTCCAATATCGGTCACTGGGGATGGAGTTACGGAGGATTCATGAGTTCACTGGCCATTACAAAGGGTAACGAAGTGTTTAGTGCTGCGGTTGCGGTAGCTCCGGTTACTAACTGGAGGTATTATGACAATATCTACACTGAAAGATATATGCGTACCCCTCAGGAAAACCCCAAGGGATATGATGACAACTCACCTATCAACTTTACCGATAAAATCAAAGGCAAATACCTGATTATTCATGGAACGGCGGATGACAATGTGCATTTTCAGAATGCCACACAAATGATCTCTGCGCTTGTAAAAAGCAATATTGATTTTGAGAGTGCTTATTACCCTAACAAGAATCATGGGATCGGAGGTATGATGGACAACACCACTTTTCATCTTTGGAGTAAAATGACTAACTGGATCCTGGAAAATATGGGTAACAGTAATACACAAGGTCCGGCTCAGCCAGGAAAACAACCGAAAGGATTCTAAGTGGGATCCATAGTTTATAAAAAAAAGACCCTTAAAAGAGGGTCTTTTTTTTATAAGGGGTGATTAAGTAATCAAAAATGGTAAACCACGAATACAGGGAAACTTCTTTTAGTGAATTCGTGGCTAGAATTTCCCGTTTCAAAGAAACATCTTCAGATCAGGGTTGCTTTACCCCAAACCTGGTTGCTGATTTTATCCAATCTGCTAAAAATTAATAGCCACGAATACACGAAAATAATTTTTAGTGAACTAGTGGCAACAACTCCACGCTACAACTTAATAACTTCAGATTACAGGTTTTTTACCGAAAATTATTTGCCACGAATTCACGAATTAAAATAATAGTGTATTAGTGCCAAATTCTTCGGGGAATCGGTGGCTGCTGCATTTGGTGACAGCCCCAAAAAAAGAACCCCCGGTGTGAAACCGGGGGGCCCTAATCAAAAACCATTAACCATTAAACCTTATCCTATGAAAATTCATGGCTAATATCGCTAATAAAAGGATAACACAAAATATTTTGCCGCCATTTTTTAAGCAGAAACAGGAAATATTGAGCCCATTTATAAATTATTGACCCTACTCAATGATCAGCGGCTTAATTCTGTAAATGAAGGCCCCAAAGCTTGTAGATATTATTCTACAACGATTTGCGCAAACGTTTGATTTTTTAGACAAAGATTTACTGAACTTTACCGGATATATCGGGTTATTTGAATATGAAAAAAACAGTTATCGCTATTACAGGTGCCAGCGGGTCAGTATATGCTTCCAGACTGATGGAAAAACTCAGCCATCTCAAGGGGCAATGGGAAGAGCTTTCTGTAGTGATGACCGATAACGCAAGGGAGGTCTGGAAAACAGAACTGTCCAATGAAAAATGGGACCAATTCCCGGCAAAATACTTCGGTACCGGCGACTTCAACGCCCCGTTTGCCTCCGGATCCGGGCGCTATGATACTATGATCATCATTCCCTGTTCAATGGGAACTTTGGGAAGAATTGCCACTGGCATTTCAAACGACCTGATTACAAGAGCGGCAGATGTGGTTTTAAAAGAAAAAAGAAAACTGATTTGTGTAGTCCGGGAAACACCCTACAACCTGGTGCATATCCGGAATATGGAAACAGTTAGTTTGGCGGGTGGTATCATCTGTCCGGCCACCCCCTCCTTTTACAGTAAACCAACAACCCTGGAAGAAGTGGCGGATACAGTGGTAGACCGTGTCCTGGACCTGGCAGGTTTTGATATCAGTACTTTTCGCTGGGGGCAATAAAAAGGGGCCGGTACAACCAGCCCCTGTATCTAATACACACCAACTGACTAGTCTGTATATTTTCCACCCGCATTGATCCAATCCACAATTTTCTGCCTTTCTGCCGGTGGTAATAATCCCGTAGGCGGCATGGCTGAAGGATTTGCATTCACCGCACGGAACTGAATTCTGTCCCGGTTATTGACAATATTGCAATCCACCTCCCAGTTCATACCGCCGTTGGCATTTGAAGCATTGTGGCAACTAACACAGTTAGCCTGTAGCAATGCTTTAACAGCCGTAAATAATGGACCCTGAGGCCGGTTTGTAATACTAATATTGGCAGCCGTATTACAGCTATTAACGTCCCTGATAACCAGATTATAATTTCCCGCATTGAGATTATTAAAAATGCCGGAGGGTTGAAAACTCCCTCCATTTAAACTGTAAGTATATGGCCCGGTTCCTCCTGTGGGATTCGCAATGATAGAACCGGTACCTGCCGCAGAACAGGGAATATGACCTGTTACCGTACTGTTATGATTAATCACTACACCGGCACAGGGATTTGGATCAGATAAAGTGAAATTGGCTGTTCCTGTACATCCATTGGCATCTCTGGCAGTAATCGAATAAGTACCAGCACCCAGATTTGAAAATGTACCCCCAGCCTGAAATACTCCTGTTCCCAGCCTGTATTGAAAGGGACCGGTACCACCAGACGCAGTGGCATTGATATTTCCGTTGGTCGCTCCTGCCGGAGTTGGATTGGTTGTAACAGCAGTAACAGTTATTATTACGCCAGTACAAGGATCCGTAAGAGTAAAATTGGTACTGCCTGTACAGCCATTGGCATCTTTTGCTGTGATCGTATAAGGACCTGCCGTCAGATTAGTGAATAAACCTGATGATTGATAATTGACCCCATCCCGGCTATATGTAAACGGACCTGTGCCTCCTGAAGCAGATACGTTTATGCTTCCGTTATTCCCTCCACCTGTTGTTGGGTTTCCCGTTGAACCTGTTACTGTGATCGTTACTCCGGCACATGGATTGGGAGCTGTTAAAGTAAAAGTGGCTGTTCCTGAACAACCATTACTGTTTTTTGCCGTAATGGTAAAGCTGCCGGCACCCAGGCCTGTAAAATTACCTGAAGCCTGTGAGGCACCTCCATTTAAACTATAGGTAAATCCTGATCCGCCCGAAGCATTGACAGTGATACTTCCATTGGTTGCACCTGGTGCTGAGGGATTGGTAGTGCTACCCGTTACACTAACTGTAATTCCTGAACATGGATTTGGTGCGGGTGATCCTCCGCCCTTGCCACAGGATCCTGCAATCAGGAAAGAGACCGCAAGCAGAAGAGAAAAGGAATAAATTGCTTTCCGCATAAAATATATTAGTTTTCCTATCAATCGAACCAATGCGCCTGATAGTTGCCTGCTATATTTTATTTTGATTTTACGGATGACAATTTTCCAAAAGGATTTGCCGTAATTGTAAAGATGATCCCTGTACTATTCAGTCTTACTTTCCCGATTCCGACACCACCCATAGGCAGTTTGAGATAAGGTTCTGCGATAACAGTGAAGCGTTTGCCCACTGGCAGCTGATAGCCCGCAGAAAGATTCAACTGGGAAAAGATGTGCCGGTTTTGATTATAAGTAGAATGAGAACGGCTCATTACAGGACCTGATGCATTATACTTATAAAAATAATTATAGGTCTCTTCCTTCATGATCAGGGATGAGACACCCGCAGAGACAAAGAAGGGGCGATTATTTTTATTGCCAAAATGATAACTCAGGTTCAACGGTATTTCCTGAACCTGGCAATCGGCATCAATTTTTTGAAGGTTGGGGTAATACTGATAGAATTGTGGCGAACCTTTATAGTTCGCGGGAGAAGCCGTATACACTTTCTTACCGGCATAAAATCCGGTTCGGAGGGTAATACGTCCCCGGAAAGTATATCCGAGTCCGAAACCACTCACCATTTTCATTTTGCCCAGTTCATCCCCACTGGTAAAACTGATATCAGGACCGGTTGAAACGGCAAAGAAGAAATTACTTTTCTGCCTGGAAAGTTTTTTTGGCTTCGCTCCCTTTTCATTTGCTGGCGGAGTTGCCTTAGCAATTGCTCCAGATGGTGCAGGATCTGTATTCTTTTTATCTGTTTGCCGATCCGGCTGATTGCTGTTCATCGGCTTTACCTCAACAGTCGCGCTTGCAGGTTTATTATCTGTAATGACAGTACCAGACCTTTTCCCATCAGCAGGTGGTACCGGCGAATTGATCAGAGGGTTGGTATCAGGAGTTTTTGCTAATTTATCGATGACCGGTTTACCGGATTGCAGATGATTGCTCTGCTGAGTCAGATTGGGTTTATCATTTTCCGGATGATGCTTTTTAAATGAAGCCTTTGTTACAATTGAAGGATGCTTATTTTCCTGTTTTTGCCTGTCAGCTACAAGCTGTAACTGCTTGTCTGCAACAGGTAGCCCGGACTCCTGTTTAGTGAAAGCCCGATCCTTGTTATACGGATTTTCATCATTTGTTGCGGTCACATTTTCGTTCAACCCGGTTGACTCACTGTTGGGGGAAAGAACGGAAGCGGATTGATTGTTTGTGTGTGATGGTTTTATATCAGCCGGTGTTTGTGTATTTGCCAAAACGGATGCAGGTGCCGGTTTCTCTTTCCTGGTAAATGGCCCCCATTGGTAAATAGCAGCGCCCCCACCCAATAGCAGGAACAGCAAGAGGAAGAAGAGCCCCCTCCTTTTGCGGTCATCCTCCACAGGCATATGTTTGTCCAGCTGTTTTTTCATACCAGCCCATGCCCTCTCATCATAAGATGGATGGTGGTGTTGGGCAGCTTCCCTGATCTTCTTATCAAAATCTTCAGACAACATTTCTGGTTTCTTGTATTTCGTTATACTTATAAAGTATCTTTTGTAATTGCCTTCTGGCTTTCGACAGGTTGGACTTTGAAGTACCTGTAGAGATTCCAAGATGGTCTGCGATCTCATCATGGCTCCAGCCTTCAATTACAAAAAGATTGAATACTGTTCTGTATCCCGGTGATAATAACTGCACAGAACGGATGATTTCCTCATATGAAATTTTATCGAGCGCATCATCAGCAGCAGCCTGTACCTGATAAACCACATTATCCAGTTGTGTTAAAACCTGGTGCTTCTGGTTCTTCCTGAAATGATCAATCGATGTGTACACCATGATCTTCCGGAGCCAGCCTTTAAAGGAACTGACAACGTCTGTATAGGCCGGACTATAATGATGAATTTCCCTGAATACCTTGAGAAACCCGTCGTTCAGTATTTCCATCGCATCATCCTGATTACCCGCATACCGGTCACAAATAGCCATGGCATACCCATAGAAGGAGCTGTAAATCATTTTCTGGCTCTCCCTGCTATTACGGCCAGCGGCCGCAACGTGATAAGTTAATTCCTCAGCAGACAGCAAGTGTGTTGTATTAATATAGAAATCGAAAATTCTGATACCGGGGTTGCCTTCCGTACTTTAAAATATCTTTTATTTGATTGCTTTAATAATTCGTTGAAGGTTAAGCAGTTCGGTACTGGTCAGCGGTTCGTTATTCTCGTACTTTGCTTGCAGGAACTTTACTTGTTTATGTTCCGGGAACCGTTCCAAAATGGCGCGGATCTGCGAACCTGTTTTTTCATCTTTTTCATAGAGCGGTTTTACTTCCGGTTTTGGAGATCTGGTTTTTTCATTTTTCCGAAGTATGATCGCTTCCAGTGTAGCCAGTTTTGCCGTAGAAATGTCTGGCAATTTTTCTGCCTTTCCATAGAGTCCCTGTAATTGTTTCTTACTCAATCCCCCTCTTTCCTGGTATTGTACGAGTATGCTTTGGGCAAAACTGTTTCCGGGATTGGCAGCTGCCACTTCCTTTAAAAGATCCAGTACTATATCAACTTCCGGCTTCAGCCTTTTCATATCAGTTTTGCATTTAGGCAAATTTAACGGAAGTCATGTTGAGTGAGCCGGCGACCAATTGATCATTGAAAAACTCAGGGGCCTCCCCTTTTTCCTGTAATCCCAGTATATACATCAATGGATAATAATGATCGGGGGTTGGTATGGCCAGTTTTGCAGATGGACTGAGCAATTGATAATTGATCAGCGCCTGGTGATCTCCGGCAATGATTTTATTCCGGAATAACTCATGCATTTCTATCGCCCAGTCGTACCCATATCCCGGTGTTTCCAGTTTATCCCATGCCACCATCCCCAGGTTATGAATCATATTCCCGCTGCCAATGATGAGTACTCCTTTTTTACGGAGTTTTGCCAACTCCTTGCCCAGGTTATAATGCCATTCGGCCGGTTTGGCATAGTCAATACTCAGCTGTAATACCGGTATAGTGGCATCGGGATACATTCTTCTGACCACCGTCCAGGTACCATGATCCAGCCCCCATTCATGATCAAGCGTGACCGGGGTCGATTGAATGAGGTCCCTGGTTTCCGCTGCCAGCTTAGGGTTTCCAGGAGCAGGATACTGTACTTCATATAATGCCCTTGGAAATCCGCCGAAATCATGAATTGTTTTGGGATGATCCATCGCAGTAATCTGTGTACCCCTTGTGAGCCAATGTGCTGAAATCACCAGCACGGCTGCAGGAACAGGTAAGTCTTTTCCGGCTTGTTCCCAGGCAAGTGAAAAATCATTGTTCTCAATACCGTTCATTGGAGAGCCATGCCCGACAAATAATACAGGCATACGCGCTTCCTGCTCTTTTAAAGCATCCGTGTACTGTTTAAATGCTGCTATTCCGCTCATGGCAATCACCCCTCCGGTTATTGAATAAATGAACTGCTTGGGTTCCATTACTTTTTAAAGATAAGTATATTTTCTGTAATTAATGTTTAACCATTGATAAAAATGACTTTAACTCCCGCCGAACTGCTACCTTTCTGGGGTCAATGCCCCTCAGCTATTATGTGTACGGATCAACAGGACTCCTGGTTCTGGTATTTCTTATCTGGCTCTTCTCCCGGAAAAAGAAAGGATAAGCTTATTCCTGCATTTCGTCAACCCTTGTCTGCTGCTTGTCAAAGGAATTTCCTGCCGCTGCCTGCCTGTGTTTATTTCGTGTGGTCAATCGTTGATATCTGATCACTAAAAATTAAACCATGAAAAAATTATTGTCAAAAGCAGTTATCCTGCTGTTCACCTGTATGGGTTTGTATTCCTTTTCGTTAGCTCCGGGCGGAGAAGGCTATGAAGTGTATGTAAATGGAAAAATCATGCTGCAAAGGTTTGGGAGTGAAATGAACAAGCCTCATACCATCCGTTTCGCAGCCGGAACTGAACAGGATCAAATCAGTGTGCGGTATTATCATTGCGGTCAGCCGGGTAAGAACAGGGTGCTTCTTGTTAAAGACAGCAGGGAAAAAACTGTACGTGAATTTCAGTTCGCAGATGCCGCCACACCGGGTACGGGTATGCAATGTAAGGTCAGCGACCTGATTAATCTCCGTAGAAATGAGAGCGATGTTTTGAAACTCTATTATCGTTCCAGTGAAATTCCGGAGGGGCGGTTGCTGGTTTCGATTGTCAGCGACAAACAGGTTGCTGCTGTGAGACCATGAAAAAAAATCATACCAGTTAAGCCATGAAAAAGGCCGGTCACTGACCGGCCTTTACTATTTCAGTTATACTTTATTATCCTTTGGCAAATTCTGAACGAATCACATTCAGTGCTCCACCTGCTTTGAACCATTCAATCTGCTGGGCATTGTAACTGTGATTTACCTGTATGGTATCACTGCTGCCACCGGCATGATGTAATACCAGTTCCAGTGGCTGACCCGGGGTAAAACTGGTCAGACCATTAATGTCAATGGTATCATCTTCCAGAATTTTATTATAATCTTCTTTATCAGCAAATGTAATGGCCAGCATTCCCTGCTTTTTCAGGTTTGTTTCATGAATACGGGCAAAGGATTTTACCAGTACCACACGAACGCCGAGGTGACGCGGCTCCATGGCTGCATGTTCACGGCTGGATCCTTCTCCATAGTTTTCATCACCAACCACTATTGTTCCGATACCAGCTGCTTTATAAGCACGCTGTGTGTTGGGAACCGTCCCGTACTCACCAGTCAGCTGATTCTTTACTGTATCCGTTTTTTCATTGAAAAAGTTGGTGGCACCGATCAGCAGATTATTACTGATATTATCCAGGTGACCTCTGAATTTCAACCAGGGACCCGCCATGGAAATATGATCGGTGGTGCACTTGCCCTTTGCCTTGATCAGGAGTTTCAAACCTTTCCAGTCAGTTCCTTCCCAGGCGGCAAACGGATAGAGCAATTGCAAACGCTTGCTATCAGCTTTAACATCTATTATAACTCCACTACCATCTTCAGCCGGTGCCTGGTATCCTGCATCCTCAACCGCAAACCCTTTTACAGGCAGTTCATCTCCGGTAGGGGGATCCAGTTTCACCTGTTCTCCTTTATCGTTGGTTAAAGTATCAGTCAGCGGATTGAATGTTAGATCTCCTGCAATAGCTAATGCAGTTACCAGTTCAGGTGATGCCACAAAAGCCAGTGTATTAGGATTACCATCAGCCCGCTTGGCAAAATTCCGGTTGAAGGAATGCACGATGGTATTTCTTTCCTGTTTGTCTGCACCCATCCGGTCCCACATACCAATACAGGGTCCGCAGGCATTCGCGAATACAGTGGCTCCGATTTTGGCAAATGTTTCCAGAAAGCCATCCCTCTCAATGGTATAACGCACCAATTCACTTCCCGGTGTGATGGTAAATTCAGCCTTTGTCTTCAGTCCTTTTGCCGCAACCTGTCTGGCCAGACTCACTGCCCGGCTGATATCTTCATAGGATGAATTGGTACAGCTGCCG
>DAORJS010000029.1:0-16453 GCA_035439185.1 Chitinophagaceae bacterium | reverse complement strand
ATGTAAAATTAAATACCTCTGTTGCCGTAATCTATGACCTTTGTCAATCTTTTACAGCATATTTATTCAAATAAGGGGTTATACGTATTGAAAGTAGTATTTCTGGTGTATCAGTTATCATTTGAATACCGACGAGTCCGCCATCATCCGTTTTTATGTTTGAAAAGTTATGCAAGGCGAGACATCGTCGGGGAAAGAGGTTATACGTATTGAAAGTAGTATTTCTGGTGTATCGAAGATTTGAGAACCGACTAGTCCGCCATCATCTTTATTTTACCCCTGAAAAATTGTTCACGGCGGGACTTTGGCAGGGAAGGGTTTAAGTGTGGCGAGAAATTGCCGGGGAAGCATAAGGGCGGCTTTCTTATAGTCATGCTTCGACAAGCTCAGCATGACAAGAAAACAAGCTCAGCATGACAAGAACGACAAGCTCAGTATGACAATGGCTATTAGCTTAACATGCAAAAGACGATTAGTTCAGTATGACAAAGACTGTAGCATATTCCCCGCCTACGCCAGGAATACGTCGGGCAAGTAATACCTATTCCTCCTCCCGCTGTACACAAGGTGCTATGAATTGCAAATCCTTTGGATCAAATTGTTTTTTCTCCAGCAGGATATTAAAATCATATTCTTCCAGTACATTTCCTTTCCGGTTGTCCACACAAAATAACTGTGCGCTGAATTCACCGGCTACAAATACCAATCTGAAATACATGGCTTGATGTAAGAAAAAACTATACTGATTGTCTTTCCCTTTTTTTGCATTGAACTTTCCAGTCTGCATTCGCCCGGATGCATCTTCCTTAATATAATAGACGGTCAATGACTGAGTGGGTGAGAGTCCTTTGACAACATGGGCGGGTAAAAATAATTTTAACTGCACCTGGGTGCTGTCGATCTGGGAAAAGGCCAGTACAGATACATGTATCAGCAAGGAAAAGAAAAGAAATTTCATTCTGCTAATATATGCGATACTTATAAAAGGGCCCGGTCGAGGTGCACATAACCTCCATCCACATGGATCAACTGGCCGGTGGTATGACTGGATCTTTCTGATAACAGAAAGGCCACCATATTCGCCAGTTCTTCAGCTGTTGTCATTCTTTTTTCAAAGGGGATTTTATCGGTGATCTCCTGTAATTTTTTCTCCGGATTGTCAAAGGTCTGGATCCAGGTCTGGTAGAGAGGTGTAAAACATTCTGCCACCACCACGGCATTTACGCGGATACCATACTTGAGCAATTCCACCGCCCATTCACGGGTGAGGGCGTTGCGGCCACCGTTAGCTGCTGCATAAGCAGAGGTATTACCCTGTCCTGTTTCTGCTGTTTTGGAAGTGATATTAACAATACTCCCCTTGCTTTGTTTAAGCCAGGGTAAGGCATGTTGTGCCATCAGATAATAATGTACCAGGTTCTTGTGCAGGGAAGCCATGAATTTCTCATAGTTACCGCTTTCCAGTCCTACCCCATCATTCACCCCGGCATTGTTTACCAATCCATCAATACGGCCAAAACGATCGGCGACTGCTTTTACGGCCTGCTCACATTCGGCGGGCAAGGATAATTCAGCTTGTATGCCAACTGCTTTCCCTCCCGCAGCCTTGATGGCCTGTACTGTTTTCTCATTATCGGCTGCATTCCTTCCCACAATCGCCACCTCTGCTCCTTCTTTGGCAAGCAGTATGGCGATCCCTTCACCAATGCCTTTGGCACCGCCGGTAACGATGATGATTTTGTTTTGTAAACCGAGATTCATTTTTTACAGATTAATCGTTTATGTAAGATTTAATTGTTGTCTGATTTTTCAGCGAGGAAGTCGATAGTCGATAGTCATTAGTCGAGAGGTAACAGTCGGCAGTCAGCAGTCTATAAGTCTATCAGTCTCTTAAACGGTTACGTTCGTTGAATAAGAAAATGCTCATTTTATCCAATTCAACATTTAAAATTCAAAATAAAATAACACCCGAACCCCATTCGCCTACCGTTAGCTATCTGGACCCCATTCTCGGAACCCTACTCGCCACTTCCCACTCGCCACTAGCCTCTCTTCCATTCCACACAAGTCTGCTTTGATGTGCCCAAGCCGTCAATGCCCAGTTCCACTACATCCCCTGCTTTTAAATAAACTGGCGGATTGAAACCGAGTCCGACGCCGGCCGGGGTACCCGTTGAAATAATATCCCCAGGCAATAATGTCATGAATCGTGACACATAGCTGATCAAAAAAGGGATGTTGAAAATAAGATTGGCCGTTGTACCATCCTGCATTTTTTTCCCATTCACGGTGAGCCATAAACGAAGCTGATTGACATCGGCAATATCATCTTTGGTGACCAGCCAGGGACCGAGTGGTGCAAAACTATCACAGCCTTTGCCTTTGTCCCAGGTACCTCCCATTTCCAGTTGAAAAGCTCTTTCGCTGACATCATTATGCAGGACATAACCCGCTACATGGTCCATGGCATCTGCTTCTGCTACATAACTTGCTTTTTTGCCAATGACAACAGCCAACTCCACTTCCCAGTCGGTCTTTTCGGAATCCCTTGGAATAATAATCGGATCATAAGGCCCGGTGATAGAACTGGTGGCTTTCATGAAAACTACCGGTTCAGCCGGTAGGGTAGCTCCAGTTTCTTTGGCATGATCCGCATAGTTCAACCCTATACATACAATTTTAGAAGGGCTGGCAACCGGGCAACCGATTCGTGATCCTTCCGGAATTTTCCGCAACATTTCCTTGTGTTGATCCAGCATCCAGCCCAAATGGGGTAAACCACCGTTTTCAAAAAAAGGGGCGTTATAGTCCTGGATAAATCCGGAAACATCATAATCCACCCCATTAATATGTACACCGGGTTTTTCTTTTCCGGCTTCACCAAAACGAATGAGCTTCATGATATAATTATTTGTTCAATGATCAGTTATTTAAATTAATAAAGCCGCCGTCGAAAGGATAATCGCAACCCGTAATAAAGGAAGCTTCTTCCGAGCAGAGGTATAAAACAAGATGCGCCACTTCAACTGGGGTTGCCATCCGGCCGATGGGTTGGGATGCGGACAATTTCTTAAACATTTCTTCTTCTTTGCCGGGATAGTTCTTTGCCAGAAAATTATCAACAAAGGATGTATGAACTCTTGCCGGTGAGATCGCATTGCAACGGATTCCGGAATGCAGGTAATCCCGGGCCACGGAAAGGGTCATGCCCACGACCGCTCCCTTGCTCATGCTATAAGCAAAACGATCCTGTAACCCCACATGATTGGCGATGGATGCCATATTTAATATCACACCGGCTTTTTGTTCCTGCATGATGGGTAATACGGCGTGAAGGCCATTATAAATTCCTTTTACATTCACCTGGAAGATACGGTCAAAGTCCTGTTCAGAGGTCGTATCGGCTTTACCAATATGTGAGATCCCGGCACAATTAACCAGTATATCAATCCTACCTATTTTTTTCATCAATGTCACCACTGCTGCCTGATCGGTTACATCCACTGCATGTGAGGTAGCTGTTCCGTCGGCGCTGATTTCCTCCTGTGTAATACCAAGCGCTTCCTTATTCAGATCAAGCAGGTGAACAATAGCTCCCTGTCTGACGAATAAGCCGGCCACAGCCCTGCCAATACCACTTGCGGCTCCGGTAACAACTGCGATTTTATGATCTAACCTGAACATTTGTTTTATTTTATTGCCATTTGCAGATCGAAAATTTTATCCATTAACCGCCATTTTTCTCCGGCCTTTCCTCCCGGAATGGCTTGCTGGTATTTCCACATCAGGTTTTCCCATTCCTGTACTTTTTCACTGGCAGAATCAGCTGCAGACTTTGCCTCAAAGCTAAAGGTTTCAGTTGTTTCCATGATCATGAACAAGCGATTGGATATCCGGTAAATTTCCATTTGGGTAATTCCGGAACCGGTAATACTGTCCAGTATTTCAGGCCATACCTGTTGATGGTATGCTTCATATTCCCGGATGAGTGTTTCATCAGCCTGAAGATCCAATGCAAGGCAATATCGTGGCATACTTACTCTATTTAAGATTATCCTTCCTGATCCAGTAAAAAAACCCGGAGGCTTCTGGCACCATGGGCACCGATCACCAGGGATTGTTCGATATCTGCTGTTTTGGAGGGCCCGGCCAGGAAGACACCAAACCCTTCTTCAAATGTATTGATCTGTTCGTAGGCCTGGTGCATATTGGATACAATTTTATCCTTTTTCAAAATAATGATGAGGTGCTGACAAATAAAGGGGATCAGCCGGTTCCCCATGGCGGATTCCGGAATCCAGACTGATCCGTTCTCCGCTACACCGATTACTGCTTCCAGACAGGTCAGATGAATATCTTTTAAAAAGTCTGCTGTTTTATTTTTGAAAAAATGTTTTGAATCAGGTGAAGTATCACAAACCATATCTGCGACCAGCAAACCCTTTTCCTTTTCTGCGTTCATGATTTCTTTTACGGCATCCAACCCTTTGATAAGCTGCAATTTCCCTCCGATACTTTCCAGCGTTATCCTGAACTGTTCTACCGGATCTTTATACAAGGTCAGCTTATCTGTATCAGGAACCGGTGCGGTAATCGCTGCAGGCTTATTCAATCTGATCGCATTTAATATTTGTTCCCTTGCATTCATTTCGCTCTGTTTTTTTCATACCAGTTCCTGAAACTATGTTTGGGTGCTGCCGGCATTTCCCTTTGCCGGTACCAGGGATTTAATTTTTTAGACTTGAACAGAAAGGAAAGATGCCGGAGAAACCAGCGTGCCATCCGGCCACTAAAACGGTATAGAACGGGTCTGGCCAGTACAAAGGCCATTCCTTTCATCCCTGCCTTTTTCGATCTGGCCACATAACCTTCCTTGGCCAGCACCTGCCGCCATTTCCAAAGCTGTTCGTGGATATCAATTTTAACCGGACAAACATTACTGCAGGAACCGCATAATGTTGAGGCGAAAGGAAGATCGGCATTGGCCTTCATATCCAGATTAGGATTAAGGATGGATCCAATCGGACCTGCAACAGCAGTATGATAACTATGTCCGCCACTACGTCTGTACACCGGGCAAGTATTAAAACAGGCAGCACAACGAATGCATTTCAATGAATTTCTGAAATCAGCACGACCCAGTTGGCGACTGCGTCCGTTATCCACGATTACAATATGCAGTTCCTGTCCGGCCCCTGGTTTTAAAAAATGACTGGAATAAGTGGTGATAGGTTGTCCGGTAGCGCTTCTGGCCAATAACCGGAGGAAAACAGCCAGATCAGCAGTCCGTGGAATAATTTTTTCAAATCCCATACAGGCAATATGGACTTTAGCGGCATGTGCACCCATGTCGGCATTGCCTTCATTGGTACAAACCACGAAGCCACCTGTTTCTGCCACTGCAAAATTGACACCGGTGATGGCCAGTTCAGCTGCAATAAATTTTTCCCTCAGGTGTCCGCGTGCGGCCTCCGTGAGGTATTGCGGATCGTCATTCCCTTTTTCTGTCCCGAGGTGCTGGTGAAATGTTTCACTCACATCCTGTTTTTTCAGGTGTATCGCCGGCAACACAATATGTGAAGGGGGTTCATCCCTGAATTGTACGATTCTTTCTCCGAGATCAGTATCAACAGTATCAATTCCCTGCTGGTGCAGAAATTCGTTCAATCCGCATTCTTCGGTAAGCATGGACTTGCTTTTTACAATGCGGCTGATACCCTGTTCTTTAATAATAGATAAGATAATCTGGTTATGCGCAGCTGCATCAGCGGCCCAATGGACTTTAACTCCGTTGGCGATGGCCTGTTGTTCAAAAGTTGTCAGGTATTCATCCAGGCAGGAGAGTGTATGATTTTTGATTTGTGAGGCCCATTCACGGAGTAATTCCCATTCTGCAATGCCATGGGCTGCTTTGTCGCGCTTTTCCCGGACAAACCAAAGGGTATCATCATGCCAGTTTGTTCTGGCTTCATCTTTAATGAAGGTATCAGCAGCTTTGGCATGTGGTACCGGCTTCATGATTTGCTGCTGTTTAGGATTTCTGCAATATGGATGGTCTTTACAGCACTGCCCTGTCTTTTGAGGATTCCTTCCAGGTGCATCAGGCAACTGACATCAGTGCCGGTAATAAATTCAACCTGATTAGCATTATGTTCTTCGATTCTGTCCTTCCCCATTTTTACGCTCACAGCTTCTTCAAAAACACAGAACGTACCGCCAAAGCCGCAACATTCATCTTTTCTTACGGGCTGATGCAGGCTGATGCCTTTGACCATACTCAGTAAATGTTCCGGTTTTGAAAAAGCAGGCAGCACTCTTTCAGTCATGGAAGAAAGATGCAAACCGCGTTGACCATGACAGCTATTATGAATACCCACTTTATGCGGGAATGAAGCTTTGATAGTTTTTACTTTCAACACATCGGTCAGGAATTCGGTGAGTTCAAAAACAGATGACCTGATTTTGGCTGCTGCTGCTTCCTGTTTGGGATCATGCAGGTGTTCTTTGATATGGAGGACACAACTTCCGGAAGGGGATACGATATAATCAAGGTCCCGGAAATTGCCAATGAAGTTTTTATCGCAACCAGCGGCCAGGCTGGCAAAACCGCTGTTCGCCATGGGCTGTCCGCAACAGGTCTGGTTCAAAGGGAATTCAACTTTACAATCCAGTTTCTCCAGCAGTTCCAGGGTGGCAATCGCCACCTGCGGATAAAACTGATCAATATAACAGGGAACAAATAAACCGACTCTCATAACTGATCTTGCTGCATGGTGGAATATAATTTCAGTCCGATGATTTCTGAGGGCAGGCTTTGGCTGTTCCATTCATTGTGTATGGCCAGTGCCGCACCAAGGGCAGAGGATTGTGGAACTGCAGCGGCAAATACTTCAATATCGGGGAATGATTCTGAAAGCAGGTGCATGTAAATGGGGTTCTGGCTAAATCCGCCATCCACAAAAATTCTTTTTACCATGGTTCCTCTTAATACAATGCTGGTACTGATTACCTGTTGCTCCATGATATCTGCTATCAGGTAATGATAGGCGTCTTCGTAGCTTGTAAAATCCGGTAATGACCTGTTCTCAAAATGTGAGCTGCCTTTCATCACCTCCCCTTTCAGGTTTTGCATTTTCCCTGCCCTCGGGACCAGTTTAGCAATCAATGCTGCATCTGCTTTTACAGTTTTATAATAGTCAGGTGCTACATTAAAATGAGCCGCCAGTCTTTTCACCTGTTCTTCATGTTCATAACCCGCAAATAAACGGGAAGCTTTAACCGGATTACCCTGGTAAGAAATATAACAAAGGCAATCATGCTGCAGTTCATAATCGGTGAGCAGGCTGTGATTAAAAGGATTCAGACTGATACACCAGGTACCGGTGGAGAGGAGGATAAAGGGTTCTGAAAAAGAAGCCAGATAAGGTATCAGGGCTGCCGAACTATCGTGTAAGCCGATCCCGACTTTAATATTGTTTTCAATCACATTCCCGACAGATGCACTGGATCTGATTGGTGGAAATTTATGATCCAGTCCTTCCTGGTTCACCCATGCATGGTATTGCTGATCCTGAAAGTTCCAGAGATTGGTATGACATCCGATACTGGTAATTTCAGCATGTAATCCGCCCCCCAATACATAGCTGAGGTATTGTGGAAGGTGTAGTGCATGTGCGATCTTATCATAATTACCCGGCTGTTCATATTTCAACCGATAAAGTTGCATACCGGAATTCAGACTTCCGAGCACAGGAGATGCGGTTTGTTTAGCTACCAGGCTTTCACCTCCATAAGTGGAATAAAAAAGATGTTTTAATGCTTCCGGAAATGGTTTGAGATAATTATAGAGCGGCAGGATGGTTTCTCCGGCAGTATTCAGGTACACAAAGCTGGCCCCGTATCCGGAAAAATTGATGGCTTTCACTTCAAATCGTTGATCAGCCAATACCATCGCCAATGAATCCTTTAACCAGTTTGTGAGCTGCACTACATCTTCGCAAGGGAAGCCATCTTCATCTTTTGTTTCTTCAAAGGGCTGGCTTTTCTCGAAAACAACTTTATAATCTTCGTCGAAGAGCAGGACTTTTTTGTTTGTCTTTCCTACATCATAAATCAGTATAACAGGGATGGCTGCCATTATAAACCAGTCGCGATATTTTTAGTTCCTCTTTCTTTTGTCAATGCTTCTCTGATTTTTTCTTCTCTGAAAAACTGCAGGGGCTGCAGGGCTCCTCCGCTTCTCAGTCTTGCTTCTGCCAGGATGCTGCGGACATCGGTATGGAAGGTTTCTTTCAGTATTTCCTGTGCCCTGACGACATCATTATTTTCCTGGGCTTCGTTCAGCGCGGCTCTGTCAACCAGTAAAGCATGTGCATACGCCATCATGATGGCTTCTACGGATTGCAGCAGGTCTTCCAGCGGATCTTTTACATTATGAGAGGCATCAATCATCCAGCCCAGATCGGTGGCATGATTCATGCCTCTGGCGTCCATTCCTTCCACCAGTTCATTAAAGATGAGGAAGAGCTGGTAAGGCTTGATACTTCCCACGGTAAGATCATCATCTCCGTATTTGCTATCGTTGAAATGGAATCCGGCCAGTTTACCTTCCATTAACAGTAATGAAACGATTTGTTCGATATTGGCATTGGGCAAATGATGCCCGAGATCAACCAATGTATATGCTTTAGGTCCCAGTTTGTTGGCATAGAGCAGGGACTGTCCCCAGTCTCCCACGGTCATGGAATAAAAATTAGGTTCAAATGCTTTGTACTCTACAAACATTTTCCAGTTAGCAGGGAGTGCAGCATAAATCTGTTCCAGACTTTCCAGTGTATTTTGAAATGCTTTTCTGAAATTCAGTTGTCCGGGGAAGCAGCTGCCATCGGCCAGCCAAACAGTCAATGATTCCGAGCCCAGTTCCACGCCATGCCTGATTACTTCAATATTGTGATCAATCGCCTGCTGACGTGTGGCTTTATTTACATGTTGCAGAGATCCGAATTTATAGGAATGTGTTTGTCCGGGTTGATCCTGAAATGTATTGGAATTAACGGCATCAAATTTCAGCCCGAGATCGGCAGCCAGCTTTTTAATCGCTGTATAATCTTTTGGAATATCCCAGGGTATATGTAAGGAGATGGCTCCGCTGCTGCGGTTGAGGGCATGCAACAATCCTACATCTTCCATTTTTTGTTCCAGTGATCCGGGTTCACCGGGACCTGGAAAGCGGCCAAACCTGGTGCCACCGGTACCAAGCGCCCAGGAGGGTATGGCCACCTGGAAGGCGATGAGTTTTTCGATGATTGCGTCGAGATTGGATATTTCGGAACGAATATAGGAGAGTCGTAGTTCATGCTTTGAAAGTAAGCGGTCGTTATGAGCGGCAATATTACGGGGGTCGAGGTTCATGGGAAGTGATGTTTTGATATTGAGATATTAGGATATTGAGATATTAAGATATTGGGATATTATGATATTGGGATATTAATGTTCTTTTCCTGTGCTGATATTAATTTTTAATTTCTTTATATAAATATTCAATTTATAATGCAATTTTTTAAGTTTTTCCAGCAGGTTTTCATATTCCTGATTTGACATTAGCTTTCTTTGAAGAGATTTCATAGCCCAGGTTCTTGTTTCCATCATAAAGCCCCTGGCATAGTAGCAAAAAACTCTTCTGTCCTTGTAAAAAAATCGCCCATACCCTTCTGCAATATTTGCTGCTATCGAATCGCCAGTTTCACCAAACTGGCTTCCAATTGTTTTTCTGGGAAAATAACTCCATTGTTCAACCAACTTCCAAATATCATCCCCTACTTCATTGGCCAATCGATAAATATCAAGATCATCCAATAAAATACTTTCCGGCATAGAAAAGATTTTACCGAATGTAGTATCTCTTCAAAATCTCACCTTGTGAAAATCAACGTCAATTCCTGTTGTTTTCCCCAATATCCTAATATCTCAATATCCTAATATCAAATAACTAATACCTATCTATAGAACCCCATCGCCACTCCACCATCTACATTCAATGCATTACCGGTGGATTTATTCAGTAAGCCTCCGACAAAAGCGAAGCAGGCATTGGCAATATCATCGGGCAAGATGATTTCATTGAGCAGGGTTCTTTTGGCGTAATATGCAGGAAGCTCATCTACAGTAATACCGTAAGCTTTAGCACGGCCCTCGGCCCAGCCACCGGCCCAGATATTGGAATCGGCAATCACTGCATCGGGGTTCACTGTATTTACCCGGATTTTATCTGCACCCAGTTCGGCAGCCATCAATCTGGTTAAATGAGCCTGTGCTGCTTTTGCTGATCCGTAACCAGGATTATTCGGTCCTGCCACCACGGCATTTTTGGAAACGATATTCACGATATCGCCACCGAATCCCTGTTTGCGCATGATCTCCACGCCTTTCTGAGAAACCAGGAATTGTCCTTTTACAAGTATATCGTATAAACGATCCCACTCTTCAATAGTATGTTCGGCGATAGATTTGGAAATACTGATACCGGCATTGTTAATGATAATATCCACCCCTCCGAATGCAAGCGCTGCATCATCCATGGCTGACTCAATAGTTGATACATCTGTTACATTGAGTAATGTACTGCTGACCACATCTTTTCCGTAAGCTTTCACGAATTCCTCGCGTGTGCTATTCAGTCTTTCTTCATTGATATCATTGATCACCACACAGGCCCCTTCATCGGCGAACTTTTTGGCGACTGCTTTACCGATACCGCCGGCGCTGCCGGTTACCAGGGCCACGCGGCCACTGAGTGGTTTGGGTTTTGGCATGCGCTGCAGTTTGGCTTCTTCCAGCAACCAGTATTCAATATTGAAGGCTTCCTGCCGGGGAAGGGAAGTGTATTCAGAAACTGCTTCCGCGCCGCGCATTACATTGATGGCATTGATATAAAATTCGGCTGCCACCCGGGCGGTTTGTTTGTCTTTGGCAAAGGTAAACATGCCCACAGCTTTGTACAGGATCACGACCGGATTGGCATCACGGATGGCCGGACTGTTCGGATGTTTGCAGGTATTGTAATAATCTGCATACATCTTGCGGTAGGCTTCAAACTGTGGCTGTAATTTCGCCTTAACAGTTTTCACATCACTGATATCATCATCTGGTTCCAAGCTCAGTACTAATGGAGAAATTTTTGTGCGGAGGAAGTGATCCGGACAACTGGTTCCCAAAGGGGCAAGTTTATCCAGGTCGTTGGAATTAATAAACTGTAATACACGGTCATCGTCTGTAAAATGTCCGATCATTTTTACCTGCGAGGAACAGAAACCCCGGAGGATTGGTGCCAGACTGGCTGCTTTTTGCTTTCTTTCAGCAGCGGGCAGTGATTGTATTTTTTGCCCGCCAAATATTTCTCTTTTCTTTCCGTAATTATCTTCCAGGTATTGTGCACATTTTTCAATCACCTGCAGTGTATTCAGGTAACTTTCATAAGCGGTATCTCCCCAGGTAAATAGTCCGTGTGAACCCAGCATGATGCCGCGGATGCCGGGATTTTCTTCGAGACAGACGCGCAGTTTCAATCCGAGATCAAAACCCGGTTTCTGCCATTCAACCCAACCGATTGTACCTCCGAATAATTCCTGTGTGATCTTTTTTCCATCTTTTGCAGCTGCGATGGCGATAGCGGCATCGGGATGCAGGTGATCAATATGTTTAAAAGGAAGAAATCCGTGCAGGGGTGTATCAATAGATGGCGCTTTGGAAGCCAGATCATAAATACAATGGTTAAATAATTCCACCATTTCATCTTCAAACTCAATACCCCGGTAGACATTGGTGAGGCTGCGGAGCCTGTCCACATAAAGTGCAGCCAGTCCGCTTCTTTTCATGGTGCCCAGATCGCCCCCGCTTCCTTTGACCCACATCACTTCTGTTTCTTTTCCACTGAGCGGATCTTTTGCCATGGCCTTGCAACTGGTATTTCCGCCCCCGTAATTGGTGAGGCGTAGATCTGCACCAAGGAGATTGGAGCGGTAGACCAGCAGGGCCACTTCATCATTAGCCAGCGAGGCGGCAACTGCATCATCCCACAGATAACTTACATGTTTAAAATTATCAACCCCGTTTTTGGAAGAGGTTGCTTTCTCTTTTACTTTGGTTGTAACATCCATCGACGTACTTTTTAACTCAACAATTATTTTAAGGAGTTACCATATCCCACCACTAATACAGATAATATGATGGTGGCGATACCGATAACAATTGCTTTTCTAGTATTGGGTTTCACCCCCTTCCACTCTTTGGAAATAATACCCCACATATTGGCCACCAGGATAATGAATGACATGTGCAGGATCCATGAACTGGCTCCGTTACCCATTTTACTTTCTCCCATTCCGTAAAAGAAGAACTGCAGGAACCAGGTGGTACCGGCCAATGCACAGAGCAGGTAGTTTCTGGCCAGTGGTGTTTTTTTATTGGTATAATCTCCAAATGATTTATTCTTTGCATTCAGGATCATGCACCAGATCAGGTTAGTAGTTAAGCCACCCCAAAGGATTACTACAAAAATGACATTATTCCGGAACAGGAATTCACCCTGACCCGGGTGACTGTTTTTCCAGATCTGATTGGCGGTTTCTCCCAGACTGGTACCGGCTTCGATTCCAAAACTGAAACAGGCGCTGAGTACACCGGAAATAACGGCGAGGATCAATCCACGAACGAGATAAAACTCACTTCCCGAACCATCCACATGCGATTTACCGAGGTCTTTATCTTTCATACCCCCTGCCTTTCCACAGATTACAATACCCACGATACAGAGAAATAGACCAAGCAACACCATTCTTCCCCAAGAGGTTCCGAACAAATCTGAAATTGTATCCTTTCCGTCTTTCGGATTGAAATAATAATAAATAGAAGGCACTAAAGCGCCAAAGAAAGAACAGAGTCCGAGGATGATTGAACTACCCAGTGACACACCCAGGTATCTTACGCCCAGGCCATAGGTGAGTCCACCGATTCCCCATAAGAGTCCCATTAAAAAAGTAGTCCATAAGACCTGTGATGATCCGCTCCTGATAATATCCATAAAACCGGGAATCGTTAGGTAGGCCGCCAAAGGGGGAACAATCAACCAGGAGAACAGACCGCCTACGATCCAGAAGCTCTCCCAGCTCCATCCTTTTACCCTTTTATAGGGCATATAGAAGCTACCAGATGCAAAACCGCCTAAAAAGTGGAAAATAACGCCAAGAATCGCGCCCATATAATCGTTTTTTCAAATGACAATCAATCGGAAAAGCCCCTAAAGCTAAGAAGAATGGGAGGCAGCCCGTCATGCCCTGTCATGCCTGTTTTGGTCCATTTTTTTAGCGGCGAATACCGTTATCTCGATTACCTTTATTTCGATTCAGATTGCTGCTCCGGCAGGGTTCCCCGGGAATTCCTGCCGTAAATGAATTTACATGAAAAAGGACGATTTTTTTAAGTATATCCATATTGATTATCTCTCTGCCACCCCCAAATACATACAGCTGGCCAATGCTGTCATTAAAGCCATCCATGATGGCAAGGTAGAAAAAGACGATATACTTCCGTCCATCAATGAAGTTAGTTTTGAGTTTGAGATTTCAAGGGATACCACAGAAAAAGGCTACAAATACCTCAAGCAGCTGGGAATCCTGGGGTCGGTACCCGGAAAGGGGTATTTTATCCGTACTACTGAGGTCAACCAGCCTTTGAAAATTTTTCTGCTTTTCAATAAACTAAGTGCCCATAAAAAAATTGTTTACGATTCATTTGTAAAAACACTTGAAGGCATTGCCTCGGTTGACTTTTACATTTATCATAACGATTTTACGCTGTTCAAAAGGCTTATTCAGAACAGCAAGAATGATTATACGCATTATGTAATTGTGCCACATTTTCTGGAAGGCGGGGAAAATGCGAATGAGATTATCAACCAGATCCCTGCCGACAAACTGCTGATACTGGATAAAAAAATCAGCGGGATCAACGGGCCTTATGCCGCGGTATATGAGAATTTTGAAAAAGATCTTTATAATGCCCTCGAACAACTGAAGGAAAAATTAAGCAACTATCATACGCTGAAAATTATTTTCCCGGAATACACCTATCATCCGGAAGAGATCCTGCAGGGGTTTAAACGATTTTGCCGGGAATATGCTTTTACCGGAAAAGTGGTGCACAATATTGCCAATGAGCCGGTGAAAGAAGGAGAAGTGTTTATCAATCTGATGGAAGAGGATCTGGTGATCCTGATAGAAAAACTGCTGGCGACAAAAATGAAGGTGGGTAAACATGTGGGGGTGATTTCCTATAATGAAACACCTTTGAAAAAGATCATCCTGAACGGGATTACCACGATCAGTACTGACTTTGAATTCATGGGAAAAAAGGCGGCGGAGCTGATCCTGAATAATTCTACGGATCAATGTGAAGTGCCTTTTTATATAACGGAGCGTGCGTCGCTATAAAGTTGTATTTCTTTCTGATTTGTTCAGCCCCGCTGGGGCTGTTTTCACTTAAGATTGTAGCGGTTACCAAGATTAAGCCCCGCCGGGGCTTCACTTAATTAACGTCTGTATGAATAAATTTCAGCAGAACACAAAGTGGCGCTGTCTGAAATTCTGAAGACTTCCCATATTTCTTCACTCATCATTCCTTGTTCATCTGTTCAGCTGTTCAATAAAAAAGTAAAAAAATAAGTTTATTTATCTGGCTCCCATCAAATAACGCAAATCAGCCATCAATCCAATAGCTCCAGTACCTGAGGTGAATGATAGTCCCGGGTGCAAAACAACACATTTTTCATTCCTGAGAATTCTTCAGCGGTGTGCATGGTCGTAATCACAACTGCTTTCAT
This sequence comes from Chitinophagaceae bacterium, assembly GCA_035439185.1. Taxonomy (GTDB): domain Bacteria; phylum Bacteroidota; class Bacteroidia; order Chitinophagales; family Chitinophagaceae; genus JJ008. Next base: position 1,578 of record DAORJS010000029.1, on the reverse strand, counting down.
ACCGGCTCTTGCGGCGGCTTCCACTCCTTTGGGCGCATCTTCAAAGACAATACAATTGGCAGGATCCACTTTTAATATCCGGGCACAGGAGAGAAAGGTTTCCGGATCGGGTTTACTGATGCGTACATCATCGGCACTGACGATGGCCCCGAAATAATGGCGGATCTGAAAATAATCGATGACAAAATCAATATTATAAGGTATGGCGGCAGACCCAATGGCCATGTACATTTTGCCTGTATAGGCCTGTTTCAGAAACTGATCCAGACCGGGCAATAATCTCAAATGGGGCCGGAACTGCTCCTGGTATTGTTTTTCTTTAGCCAGGCTCATTTTCTTTTTTTCCTCTTCTGTGAAACGTCCTGGAAAAATCCGTTCCAGTAATTCATCATTCTTGCCGTAACATTCTTCTTTCACTCTTTCCAGGCTCAGGCCAGCACCTAAATCATTCAGGATGCGATGCCAGGCCTTGATATGGTACTGCATGTCATTGATCATGGTTCCATTGAGATCGAACAGCAATGCTTTTTTGCTCATATCCCGCGAAAATACAGGTAAAATAGCGGCAGCCCTAAAAGCAACAAAGCTGTCATTTCCGACTTACGGAAAATGACAGCTTTGTATATTTTACAGGAGGCGATTGACTCCTTACCAGAATTTCACATAGAGCGCTGTCAGGATAAACAATGTAACCACGATCATCGCAATAATGGAAGGCTTGAGTTTGAACATTTCTTTATCCAGTGCAAAAGCCTTAGGATTTATTTTCGGACCTGAGAGACTGATTCCGATCATCACCACCATGGTAAAGAAGAAGGCCCAGCCCATATTGATCAGGAATGGAATTTCATACCCGCCCTTTCCATTGGGGAATGCAGTGTACAATAATGTTTCATGACCAAAAATCTGAACAGCAAAACTATTGAAGAAGATCGCCAGCAGGAAACCAGTGACCAGACCTGCCACAGCTGCTGCTCCGGTAGTTCGTTTCCAGAAAAGACCGAGGATAAACATGGCAAACACACCCGGGCTGATAAAGCCGGTATATTTCTGGATAAAGGTAAATCCGCCTTCCCCGCTGATACCGAGCAGGTCTTTCCATTCGAAAATCACCGCAATTGCGATGGAAACAAAAGCGGCTACTTTTCCAATCCAAACCATTTTCTTTTCACCGGCATCCGCGCCAATTTTCTCACCCAATAATTCTGTCTCTGGTTTCTTTTTCGCAAAATAGCGCATGTGAATATCCAAAGTATAGATGGTGGAGATACTATTGAGTTTACCAGCCAGGGAAGCCACAATAGCAGCAGTAAGTGCTGCAATCGCCAAGCCTTTTAATCCCGAAGGAAGGAATCCAAGTATTGCTGAATAGGCATCATCCATTCCTCTCAACCCCTCCAGGTGTCCGTTCTGATGCAATACATAAGCAGCGATACCTGGAAGCATGACGATAATAGGCATGAGGAGTTTCAGGAATCCGGCGAAGAGAATTCCCTTACGGGCTGTTTGCAGATCAGCACCCAGGGCACGCTGTGTGATGTATTGGTTGCATCCCCAATAATTCAGATTCACAATCCA
>DAORJS010000028.1:0-16592 GCA_035439185.1 Chitinophagaceae bacterium | reverse complement strand
GGAGGAGGAGAATTGCATGGAGCAAAGATAGGGGTTCGGGGAGTGGGGTTTGGCTAGTGGGGGTTGGCGAGTGACTAGTGGGAAGAGGCTAGTGGGAAATGGCGAGTGGGGTTCCGCAAGTGGCGAGAGGCGAGTGGGGAAAAAGTCCGGAAGTCCGGAAGTCAGAATCCCGATAGCAATCGGGACCGGAAGAAAGAATGGCAGCGGGATGCTCTGCGAAACTTTTAGTTTCGCAGCATTATGTTATTGCCTTTGGCAATATGGAACATGTTTCCGGAAATATAATTTAGTATTCTAATAAAAAGGAGGGAGTCAGCCTCGTTTAATACGCCTCATCAATTAAAGCGCCGGGATCTTTTCCTCCAGCATAACATTATTCGCCTTGTCGAAATAAGTGCAGGTCATTTGTTGCATATCCACACGCCACTTTTCAACACCGGCCTCGGCTGCATCCCTGCAAAAGGCCGGATAATCCGTTTGGCCCTGCTGGTGGAGTTTTAACTGGCGGTTGAAGCTTTCCTCATTACTTGTATCAGCCACAGCTAATTCCGGGTATTTGGCTTCAGCGGTAATTTGAAAATTATTCTCACCAAAATATTCCACATGACCATCATTGACAAAGCTGTCATATCGGGTAACGCCCAGTTTGATCAGGTCCCGGATATAAGCAGGGAAATCGGCACCGGATTTCACTTTTGAATGGGCGGCTTTGATATCGGTTAATTGAAACATGGGTTTTTGATTTATGGAGATTAAATCAAGGAAAGATAACTAAGAGCACAGACCTTTTGAAAATAGTAAAACTGTTGCCAAAACAGCGACCAGCAAGCCAATCAGGTTAGCGGTCATTTTGTTCTTAAATATGTTCCGGATAACAAGATCAATCACTAACAGCAAAATCCCGAATCCAAAGAGTCCGATCATGCCGACAATACCCCAGCCTTCACCGGCAGAAAGCTGGGTATAATTATAAATAGTGAATCCGATACAGGCGGCCAGGAAAAGGAGCGCATAAAGATTGAGTATGGAAGGTTTGAATTTCAAAGTCATGTTATACAGTAATCGGAATAAAAATGATATCAACGAATGGCATGGCTTCTCGCAGACTGGAATATAAGAAAGTTTACCGGGTTGGCTTTTGTCACAGGAGTAGCGCTATTTTTCTTGCACAGCAGAAATAAAAACACAGATGCAAAAGGCGGTTATAAAGCCTTTTGCATCTGTGAAGAATAATTATTCAGAAACTAATAGCAGAATTACTACCGGTTAGTTTTTTTAATTTTCATTCCTGGCGATTGTTCGTAGAGTTTTGTTTCACTCATTGGTAGTTCCCCGATTTTTTCAAAGCTGAAAGTCTGGAAGGGCTCATAGTCATTGGCATCCTGGCGCTTTGGCATCCACAAAACAAGCGGTTCTCCATTTTGACTGGTCAGCAGACCCGATTGCAATTGAATGGGACTCGCATTTTTATTTTCAATAACCCATCCGGCTTTACCCACCTGATTGCTGTAGTAAATCCGCCATTTTACATTATCCTGGTTGGCATAATCCCATTGAATAACAGCTGTATTATCTGCTTTGGATTGACCGGCAGCATTTAAATAACGGTGGCTATGCGCTGCACTGATGTCATAATAGCCGCCTCCGATATTTCTTACATAAAACTGATGATTGGCCTGATCCACATAATCCCACTGCACTAATCTGGCACCATTGTCTTTATTGGCTCCCTCTATCGCTAAATATTTACCGGTATGGTTAATCCTGATCTTATACATGCCATTTCCAATAGGTTCTTTTGGTAATACGGTCGTTATTTTTACAACAGGTCCGGTATTTTCTTTAAACAGTTTCGACTGACGCATTTTCTCGTATTCAGATTTAAATGCTACCAGCGGAGTTGAGGTATTGTACCAGTAGGCATCATTTACTCCTTTCAGATCTCCGGCGGACATGTCAGATCCCCCCATCGGACAATCCGAGAGGGTAGTACCAGATTTGCAACGAATGGTTACTTTGCCCTCTTTTGCAAAAGCTCCTGATCTGTAGTGCATAATACTCAGATAATCGTAAGAACCATTCGGGGTGCCGGCCTCCAGCTGAAAATTATGTTTGTTATCCTCGCTTGCAATATTATCCCAGAGTATTTCTACATAATTATCCCTGTCAGGTCTGCTTTGCTCATGCCAGAAGCCAAGGGCATGCAATAGTTCATGTAATATGGTCCTGTAACTACTGGTAGAAAGGTTCAGGGACTGCCTTCCCCCCTGTCGCCCCACCCAGCTGCTGCCACCCGAAAATCCCAGCTCCATGGTGGACATATAATTTACATAGATATAGTCGGTTTCATTTGTTCTTGGTTTAAACTTTGCCCTTGTATTATTATTCAGAAATTCAATAGCACTATACAGGTTTGCATCAAATCCAAACATAAAGACGGAATCCTCAATTTCTATGGGTATGTATCCTTTTGGCCATGTGTAATTACCGGGAGTATTACCCTGCAAAACAGCCTTCTTGATATGCTGGTCAACAATGATATCGCCATTCATGAGATAGTCGTTTCCGGAACGGCTGACGTATATATCTCTGTATTCCGTTGTTCCGGGTAGTTTTACTTTCTGAAGACTTACCGGCAATTGTGCCGGGCTGCTCTGGATAAAAAAGAACAGGCAGCAGCAGACTAATTTTAAAAATTTCATAGTAAATAGAATTAAGCTGTTATTTTCTTTCTTTGGTAATGGTGTAGTATACATCGAGCCAGTTATCACTTCCGTCTTCGTCCTGCAGATTTACATGAACGAGGCAACTGGCCGGAATGTCGGAAATTGAAATATATTGCTCAGAGTAATCTAACCGGGTGCGAAGACAATTGGTAAAGGAGTTCTTTAACAGGTAGAAGTCATCACTCCCGCCACCTCTGTAAGAATACTTTTGTTTCCTTACCCCATTTGGATTTTTATCAGGTCCTGATACACTTCCAAATGTGGTAAAGAGTGCAGCAACATCTGCATCATTTTCATTTATTCCATATACAATTTTAAGTCTGGCTCCGGGAATTTCCTCTGCTGCAATTTTAAACTTCAACTCGCCGCCGAAGTCTATCACCCGGTTTTTATCCATATCAATGGCACGTTTCTCGTATACATAAAATAATATATTATCACTGTCCCAATCCTCCCGGTATGGACTTTCATAATACCGGTTGTAGCTGTTTCCATGTTTATCGATCAAATAGATTTGAATGACTCCATAGAATTCCAGATCGCCACCATGTGGCACAGTAAATCGCAGATTTTTAACAGTAATGTATTCCGTAAAAGAATGTGCCCGTGCCGGAAGCAAAGTAAAAGACTGTGAGCCGCTGCTATTGATGATCAGGGGAGTGCCATTTTGTGTATTGCTGTTACCGGCAGATAATTGAAGAAGCTTGCCACTGGCCACACTCACAATGCTATAACCTTTGGGAGTATTGTAGAATTTCCATTGCTGATTGTTGCCATTTAAGTCATCCCATTGCTGAATTTGTGTGCCATCATCCGTACGCATATCCACCACATCCAGTACTTTTTGGCTGTGAACCGGACTGATGGTATAGTTGCCGTTGTTTAATTTTTTTATGGCAAAAAGATGATTATTGCGTGGGAGCATATCCCATTGTATGAGTCTCATACCATTGTTCATGTCTTCCTGTCCGGCTATGGCCAGGTATTTCCCACTTTCATTAATCCTGATTTTATAAACACCATCAGCGACATCAGCCAGAATGGTCTGTTGCCTGGAGGGTAAATCAGTATTTATTTTTTTAGAGTCAGTCCTGTAAGCGTTGCCTGTCGGCGGTTTTGTGGTTTGAGCCGGTTCATTCTTTTTAAAGTCAAGAATCATTTCCGGCATTACTTCATCATCAGTAAGCATAAAAATGGAGCCGTTTTGCGGGGTAGCGGTTGCGGCATTCCAGTGCTGCATGATCACCTTTAAATAATTTTTAAGGCTTCTCATTACATAGCCTTTCCCGCTTTTGTGTGGAGCAATAATCCATTTTTGATTCTCCTGATTCATCCAATCCCATTGCATCATTTTGGATCCCCTGGCCGGATTGCTGCCTTCCGCACTCAAATACAGACCGCTGTGAGCCGCCTTTAGGGTATAAAGACTGTTACCAACACTGGTCAGGATGAATTTATAATTACTCTCGAACTGAGTATCCCATTGAACTGCCAGCGCGCCGTTCTGTTTACCGGCTCCGAGAATACCGAGGTATTTCCCTGTTTTTACCACTTTAATGTAGTATTCCCCATCTGACAATGACTGGGCATTGATCCGGCAAACCGCTGAAGCAAACAATAATGTAAGAAGTATTTTTTTCATTTTATAAGTTTAAAGTCTTTGATAAGTTATTGTTCCTTGTCCCTCTGTGCCAACCCAGATCATTTTATTTCCTGAAATAGTATACTTGTATTTTTGGCCAATTCCCGGCGCTTTTTTATTGCCGATTGAAATGGTGTTCCCTTTTATACTCCATACTGATTCAGCGTAAAGTTTTTCCTGAATCTTTTTATATTGCTCATCGCAACCACTCCCGGAGGCATTCAGCCGGTAGGTACCATCGGCATTTATTTCGTATACAATTTTGGCTGCACAGGGTCTTTGTGTGAGCAGGGCCTTGTGACTGTCAAATTTTTCTCCCTGGAACTCGTTCATGTAGGAGATTCTTTTCCATCTGCCAACCGGTACCTGCGCATCTGTGGCAGTCGAAAAGAAAGTAATTACGAAGAGGAGATAGATCGTTTTCATCATTTTATAATTTTTACTGGGTTGATATTATTTTTTGCGCCTGAAGATTAAGTAGTAAGTCAGCCGCATCCGGAGCGGTTTGATTTCCTTTTTTTGACTGACAGCCTGAAGTGGAAATGGGGCTGCACCGGATAAAAAATGTGGAAAGCAAATCTTCATAGCGATAAGTTTCAGCAAACATCCGGTCATTTCCGGGGCTGGAAAACACTGAATCTGCCAACGACAGGGAAAATCGACAAACAGCAGAAAATGTTAACTTCACTCAAAATCTGAGTTTGTTTCATGGCTGTTAGTTATACCTGTATTATTGCGGACGATGATGAAATTGACCGGCTTACCACCCTGTCTTTTGTCAAAAAGTATCCCAACATACAGGTGAAAGGAGTTTATACCTCTGCTGAAGAAGCACTAAGTAAAGTGAGCTTTCCCTTCCCGGACATTGCTTTTCTGGATGTTGATATGCCGGGTTTGTCCGGGCTGGAATTAAGGAAGAAACTCATGAATATCCCAGCCTGTATATTTATAACAGCCTATCCGGATTATGCAGTGGAAGGGTTTGAACTGGAAGCTTTGGATTTTCTTGTAAAACCTATCGGGGCAGAACGGTTTCAGAAAGCGATTCACCGGATTGAGGCCTTTATGTTGTTGCGGGAGAAAGCAGGATTACTGGAACATAGTTTGGGTGCGGATACTATATTTATAAAAGAAGGGCATCAGCAGGTAAAGATTCACATACACGATATTATATACCTGGAAGCGCTGAAAGATTACACTCAGATTATCACCGGGTCAAAAAAATATTGTGTGCTGTCTTCTTTGGGTAATATTTTAAAAGAAAAAGGATTTGAATCCTTTATCCGGGTTCATAAAAGCTATGCTGTACAAAAAAACTATATTGAGCAAATTAAAGCACAGGAGCTGGTTGTAAAAAATTTCACTATTCCTGTCGGCCGTACTTTTAGGGAAAAACTTTTATCCATTACAGGAAAATGAGAACCGGATTTGTTTTTTTATTCTTGATCATTCAGCTCACAGCCGGCGCACAGGATCTGGATTCTGTTGAGTTAAATGAAAAACTGGCAATTATCACCAGTGACAGTAATGATTCCGCAAAGGCAAAAAGCTGCAATCAGTTATTAAGGTATTATCTGAACAGGAACCTCGATAGTGCAAAGCTGATTGCCGGCATGGGATTAGGGTTTGCAAAGCGAATAAAATGGCATAAAGCAGAAGCGGTATTTACAGCTGGCTTCGGGGAAATTCACAGTAACAGGGGCTTATATGATTCAGCCATGTTTTATTATGAGCGGGCATTAGGGCTGAATTTAAAGCATGGCGAAAAAAGAAATGCTGCTTCTACCTATAACAATATGGCATCAGCAGCCAGTAACCTGAGGTCTGATTATAATTCAGCAGCCAACTATTTGTTTAAAGCGCTGGAACTGGCTGAGGAAGCAAAGGATTCATTGCTTATTGCTACCTGCCTGCATAATATTTCTGGTATTTACTTAACGCAGAAGGATTTTGACAAAGCATTAAGCTATGAGAACAAAGCCTTTGCCCTGGCCAGGGAATCGGGCAATACTTATGAAATGGCCAACTCCTTAATTACAATTGGCAAAATCCGCTATTCAATAAATGCACCCGATAAGGGGAAAGTACAATTTGAGCAAGCCCTCTCCCTGTATACGCAAAGCGGAAATATACAGGGTATGGCCAATGCCTGGTCGGCCATTGCACTCGGGGCAGGAAATGATTATCAGAAAGTGATTGAAGCGAGATTGCAATCAAAAGAATTATGGGACAGGTTTAATCCGCTCTATAATGAGGCCATTGTAAACACCGGTAACCTGGGCATTGCTTATCTGGATGCGGTGCGGTATGATACAGTACAGCGGTTACTTTCGGCTAAAAAGGCAAAGTATCTGCAACTCGCAGAACAGTATTTAAAAACAACAATACAATATTGCGAGCAGACCGGTGATGAAGATAACCGCTCTTTTTTTAACGGATCACTGTCTGAGTTTTATGACTACACCGGGGATTATAAAAAAGCATACTATCACTACAAGATTTACACTGAAATACAGGATTCTCTCTACTCACAGGAAAATAAAAATAAACTTGCTGCTGCAGAAAATCAAAAGGAAATTGATAAAAGAGAGACTGAAATAAAACTAAAGCAGCTTACCATTTCCGGTCAGCAAAAAACAGTATGGATTTTAGCCGGTGGACTTAGTTTACTGGGGATTATCGGTTTTTTATTTTACAAACAAAGCAAGGCAAGAAAAAAGAGCAACGAAGAATTGTACCGGCTTAACCAGGAGTTAGATTCCGCTAATAAGATAAAAGCCAAAATTTTCGGTATCCTGAGTCATGATTTAAGAGGTCCGATCGCCCGTCTGATCAACTTTTTACACCTGCAAAACGATGCACCGGAGCTTTTTACCGGACAGGAAGCTGTAAAGCATCAGCAAAAAATAACAACAGCAGCTACCAGTTTGTTGAGCAATATGGAGAATATGCTGCTTTGGAGCAAAAGCCAGATGGAGCTATTCTCTCCTGTAAATCAGCCGGTGGAGACAGAAGAATTATTTGGACATATCCGCTCATTTTTTAATTCAGTTGAGAATATTTCATTTCGTTTTCAGTCTCCGGAGGGAATGATAATTAATACCGATAGAAATTTTGTACAGACTATTATGCAGAATCTTACCGCCAATGCGGTACAGGCTTTACGGCAAACAAATAATGCCGAAATATTATGGAAGGCCTGGCAAGAGGAGGGGAGATCCTATTTATCCATTAGTGATAATGGCCCTGGAATGAAGGCGGACATTCAGAATAGTTTTGAAACGGGTACAATTCCTTTTCGTGGTGATACCGGTTTAGGGTTATCAATCGTAAAGGATTTGGCCAAAGCGATTAACTGTAAGGTCGAATTCCGGTCAAATGAAACCGGCACAACTGTTATATTAAGTTTTGCAGCAAATGCTTAAATCGTATTTATTCTCTATAGTAAATTCACTGCACTGTTCACTTCTTCAAAGCTGGTAAATACTGTTGCGTGAATAAGTAAATATATTGCTTATACTTTTCCTATTTCTGCGATCTGCCCGAGCCTTCAAAAAAGTCTTTTCAGACCATTTTTGATCAGCCATTAATTATTGATTGATTTTTTGGAAATAATGCGCTGGATAACATGGGTTTGAAGACTTTAAAAGCTGATCAGAGAATGCGTTCGCTTCTATCTGCTTATCCAACCCTATTTACTTTCAGCCTTCTCCGGATAATAATGAAAACCTAAGTAAGCGATTTTCCAAACACCATTTTCCTTTTCAAGTATCCGGGTTTCTAAAGATTTCCCAAGAAATTTCCTGGTTTTTATGTCATAAGAGTTTTGTTCAAAAGTGTACCAGGCCATTTCGGGGGAGATCCGGAAATTTTCATTTGTTCGCTCTTCAACGGAGCCTTGCCATAGCGTTTCATTATTATTGAATTGCTTTTTCTTTTCTGTGGCCAATGACTCAAACCCGATATTCGACACTATTTTATCAGTATATCCTTCCCAGTATCCAAACTTCCGGAATGCAGCTGTTTGCAGGTAAGTACTTTTCCAGGCTTCAAAATTCTGTTTATAATACGATTCGGTTTCTTTGGCAATAACCGCCTGAATGGCTGCTTTTTCTTTTTCAAAGTCAACCGTTCTTTTCTCACTTGCCTTTTGTTGGCAAGCCGTGAGCAAAATGCAGGTAGCCGCTAAAAAAGTAGCAATTTTCATATATAGTAATTTCTGAATGTAATATAACGGTTTTTTTCAACAGGTGGTTACCGCTCAGTTTGGCGGTATTTATGATTGTAAACTGGCAGAATTCCGTATGCGGTAAGAAGCTTTCGAATATATTTTTTTACAGCCTGATATAATTTGTCCGTACACCGGGCAGTGGTATAAAGTGGGGAGCAAAATCGGTTAAGCCAACCCAGGTACTGTCAGGTGGCATTGGGTTTAATAAGTATGAAATCTGATGCAGACTTAGCCTGTTTAAACGATAGTATACCGCTTACTTAAGTTCTGAAAGGATCAGCTTTTTCTGTTTTAATGTATTCATCATAGCTTTTTCTCTCACTTTCGGGTCTTCGCTGTTGATGAGGTCAAAATATTCAACGGGCACCACCTGCCAGGATAAACCATATTTGTCTTTACACCAGCCACAGGAACCTTCTTCCCCGCCGTTTGTGGTCAATGCATTCCAGTAATAATCCACTTCTGCCTGATCTTTGCAGTTGATCACAAAGGAAACAGATTCGTTAAACTTGAAATAAGGGCCGGCAGCCAGAATAATGAATTCCAACTCTCCGATTTCCATAGTGGCAGTTTCAAAACTATCCGGTCCTCCTTGCGCTTTTGCCTCAGGTGGATTCTTGTATTGGTGGTATTCTTTTATTTTTCCATTTTTGAAAATGGAGAGATAATAGTCAACTACGCTTTTTGCATCTTTATCCACCCAAAGGCAGGGTGTTATTTTTTGAGTAGTCTTGTCTTTTTTATCTGCAACTGTCTGATAGGATGTTGTATCGGTAGTACCAGTGTTTTGAGACTGCTGTTTGGCTTCTCCACAACCCAGCAGACTGGCTATCACAGATACTGTTAAAAAAATCAGTACAGAATATTTCATATCGATATTTATTAAATGATGGTTGTGCAATTTCGATTTCATTATATGATGGATAAGGGGTTCTTTGAAGTCCGCTCAGTAGTATGTAAATATCAGTTTTAATTTTATCTTTTGTGACCCCATCGGCCTTTGTTATAAGCACTAGTTCACTTTTTCAATTTTTCAAAAGCAACTCTTTCATCTTCAGCCATTTTCCGCGACTCTTTTAATACTGATTGCAATTGCCCCTTGCGCGGTTCTTCAAACACAAAAACAGAATCGAGGGAAGGATAGTATAACTTAATCCCTCTGCATTTGGCAGGGGTTTGGTATTCATAAATAAACCCGGGTAATCCGCGGTTATTGCAATTGCAGTTCAGAAAATCGGCAAGGGCGGAATGATGGTGAAAGTTTTTATTATAGTCCAGTCTCTTGTCGCCAGAACTGTTTCCATCACCCCTTACTACATGGTACTGGTTGACTGCCTTTTTCCAGGTATAGCCATGTTTAAAAGCATTGCAGCCCGGAAGGATCAGAAGGATAAAGCATATGAAAGGCAAAGCAAAGAAAGGACGGGGCATATCGGGGTGGATTATTTTAATAATAGAAGCTTTAAAATTACAACAAGCATTGATAATCATTTTTCCCTTCAAATACTAAATGTGCCTCTTATCCATCTATCAGAATCCCGGTAGGTTCATCACCGTTAAAATCAATTTGTATGTGATGGTTGAGGTCATGTATTGTGGTAAATGCCAGGTCCCAGATTAATGGTTGAATATCCGTTCGGGGGATGGTCACTACGACCAAAGAAAACTCTTTGGAGAAATCACGGATGCTAAAATCCGGTTTCCAGTTCCGGAACTCATCTTCAATCAGTGGAATGATTTTAGCTAGATAATGGCTGAAATTTTTCTGCAGCTCCTCATAAAATTGTTGCTGGCCGGAGGTGGGACCGCTTTTATCCGCAGCAATAAAATATTCCGTTTCGCTGTTGGTGGGGGCAAAATGACCCTTGCCTTCGAAATAGCATTTGGAGGGGTCTTTACTGTCAATAAAACGCAGACTGCCAAAATACTCATGCTGTAGCAGGAAGGGTTTGCTGAAGAAGTTGAATAGTCCCATGGGCGGGTGTTGAAACAGTAAGGTACGAATTACCTTTTGATGAGGGGGTATCTGATACCGGGACCCAAACCAGGTTGTTTTTACCGGTCTTTTATTTTGCCAGAGGCGATCCAGTAATACTCCAGTTCCATCACCCGGATATCCGTAGCCACCCGGGCCATTTTTTCTTCTAAAAAAGAAGTTGAGGGAAAATTTTTCAGCACTTCGAAAGTCGTACCATTTTCCAGTTGCCTGGTCTGAAAGGTATTGCCCTGTTCATCCACCCTGGTGATCATTTTAGGATCATGGCTCTTACCTTTCACCGGCCGGCTGTCTATAAAAACAATATCAGCCCCGGGCAGGAGATGATTGCGCAGCTTGTCCAGCAGCTCGTCCAGCTCCTCTAATAAAATATGGCTCCAGATAAAACCGCCAAAGAGACCTTCAAATGGCTGGTCAGCCGACAGGCTATTCATGTCAGCCACTTTAAAATTCACATTGCCGGGTAAATTCCTTGTTTTCGCAATATCGATGACGGCTTCATTAATATCAGTGGCCAGAACGGAGTTTGCGGTTTTGGAAATCTGTTCGGTCCAGTAGCCGGTACCGCAGGCAATTTCCAAAACTGAATTACCAGCGAAAATGGTTTGAAAGAGTTGAGCCGATTGCAGCAAGTCGTTTTGTTCTTCCGGTATCTGATAAACCTGATCGTATTCTTTTGCTCTTTCTTTGTAATAGGTTGTGAGGTTCTGGTTCATAGCAGGGACAATGTATTTAGTTGATGGTGGCTTTATGAGAGCGGTTGTCCGGAGTGTAAAGTGGCGAATCAATATTCTGCCAGCGGCTAATTTAAGTAAACTAGTTCAATCAAACCCTGGCGGATTTGTTGCTTCGCCAAAGACAGCAGCACAACAACCCTATAATTTGTAGAGTTTGAAAGAGGGTTAGAGCATTGGGAGAAGGCTACGGATAACAGGGCTAAAAGCAGCGCCTGCGCTGATGACCATGGCTTTTTTAAAGAATTCCCTGCGTCCATTATCTGTTTGAATTTTATGGAAAGTTATTAAGTTTAGTGAATGCTGAATGACTTGCTTGAATTTTTGGGACAATTTTCAGTTCGCTCCATTTCGTTGTTAGATGAGTGTAAGTATATAACCAAGCAATGATCCGCCAAGAACAATTAATGAACTGTTTATTTTTCTGTAACCAAAGCAGAGGACAATACTCAGCACGGCAATCGTGATAGTCCGCCAGTCAGTAATGGTTTCCCGGCCCATAGAAAAGCAGATAGAAACAATGATGGCAACTGATGCTACATTAACTGCATCAAGAAAGGCGGAAAAGAGTTTGGAATTCCGCATCATCTTTACAAACGGATTAAGCAGGGCAACAAACAAAAAAGATGGCAGGAATATCCCAATGGTGGAAACGATAGCGCCGGAGAGGCCGTTGATTTGATAGCCAATAAAAGTTACGGAAGAAAAAACCGGTCCGGGTGTGATCTGCCCTACTGCAATTGCATCAATCAGCTGTTGTCTGCTTAAAAGCCCTGTTGAAACCAATTCTGTGTCCAGAAAGGCAAACAATACATAGCCGCTTCCATAAAGTATCGCCCCGATTTTCAGAAAAATTAAAAAGAGGTTTAGGTTCGTAGCCGAAATAGCCGTTGTATCTGAAATTTGTAAAAAAGGAAATGGCAGAAAACCATTGATGTTTTTATTGCGCTTTATTGAAGTCAGCAGCAGGCCCACCAATCCGGCACCAAACATCAGGTAAATTTCGTTGAAACGAAGTAAAGAGCAAACTAATACAAGGATCCCGATAATGACCAGTTCCGGTGTTTTTAATGATTTTTTGGCTAAAGGAAATACAGCGCCAAGAATGATGGCAATAATTGCAGGTTTAATGCCATAAACAAAGGGTTGAACTGCAGGAACCTGGCCATATAAACTGTAAAGCCATGCAAATACTCCGGTGATCAGCACGGCTGGCATGATAAAACAAAGGCCTGCAATTATTAAACCTTTCCAGCCCCCTTTTTCGAATCCGATATGAATGGCCATCTCGGTGCTGTTGGGACCGGGAATTAAGTTTGTTGCCCCGATTAAATCAAGAAAATGTTGTTCGGTCAGCCATTTTCTTTTTGTAACCACTTCTTCCTGCATCATTGCAATATGAGCGGCAGGGCCACCAAATGCGACAACTCCCAGTTTAAGAAAAAGTTTTGCTATATCTCTCAGGTTGCTCTTAGTTTTCATTCTTCGTCCACTTTTTGTCCAGCGACCAGGCGCCACCTCCTTTAATTAAAAGAAAGATACTTCCTAAAAGCATGGCCCAATCTGTTCTGCTGCCATGCAGCATTTCCCAAAAGCCTTTCTCTGCCAGTACTTCAGCCTTTGTGGTTGCTATAGCTACTATCATGATGATGATTAAGGGGATGCTGGCCAACCTGGTTAGCAGACCTGCCAAAATCAAGCCACCGCAAACAATTTCAAAACAGCCCACAAAGCTGCCTAAGAATTCAGGAGAAGGCAGACCAATTTTTGCAAACCGGCCCGCACCGAGCGTTTCTGGAAAAAGAAATTTTTGGATACCTTCTGAAAGAAATACAGCACCAACCATTAGCCGGATAAGCAGGGTTGTTTTTGAATTATCGGTTTGGAGGAATGCAGTGAACATTATTTGTTGATTTTGAAATCCTGATTACTGAAAGATTGTGTATCGGGAATTTTTACCACATTAAAATCAAAGTCGGTTGCACGGTGGCAGTTGTTACAGGCCGTTGTCAGTAAACTGTAACTACTCCTGAAAAGGGCGGGATTTTTTTGTTCAATCGCCATGCTGATACTGTCCAGCGATGGATGTATCATTTTAATCTGCTGGCTTTCCTTTCTTTCTGTCTGGAATTTTTGGATGTCTTCAACAACTTCCATTATTTCATGAACTTCAAAACCGGCCAGTCTCCAGTTTTCGTTTTGTCCGGCAAACCAGAGTTTAGCATGATGAGTTTGAATACTGCTCATCAATTCTCCAAAGCCGGGTTTATAGCTGTTGGCCAATTGTATTTCCAGGCTATCAATACGGTTTTGCAGCTGTTTATTATCAGTCTGTTGCTTGCAACTGCTCAAAGCAGAAACCCATAGAACTAAAATTATATATTTCATTTTACAGTCTGTTTAAGAACAGTAAGTTATTCAATAAAAAAGGAACTGGCAAGGGATTGCCGGACAGGTGGATTTGTGTTTTTTCGGTTGAGTGCTGTGAGGATGGGTATTTTGATTCTTGAAATTAAAAATATTTCTAGTAGGATAACTAATACCGGTTTGCGGCCAATTTATACAAGAAACCGTGCCACTTTATGATTTATTGAAACTTAGTTATTCAAACCCTTGCGGGTGTTGATGCTGAGTCAATCCCGATAGCTATCGGGACATCAGCACAACAATCCTATAATTTGTAGAGTATGAAAGAGGGTTAGAGTATTGGGAGAAGGCTATGGATAACAGGGGCTGCCACCTCCGTGGCAAGTATAAGGTTACAAATTTACTGTTTGTTCATTAGAAATCCGGATGGCCAGTGACTGAAGCTGAATAGCGAACGGGACGATCAGTATATATCGGGAAAGCCGCCATTGCGCCAAACCCGATGTTGTGCGTTCGTTTTTGTCACTCGTACATTGTCAGCATAACTTTGTTAGTGTCGATTGAGCCTACAGACTCACCGAGGTAACGTTTTGTCAAACGATTGGGCACCCGCCAACTTGCTTCAAATTTGATCATCGCATCAACTTCGTCATCGCTCATACCGTTTTCCTTCATCTCTTCAATTTCATCGTCTTGAAAGATTTTTTCCGATAAGACTTCTTTCTCTTCTGGTAGAAGTTGTCCTTCGTCGTGATAAATATCACCGTCTGAACCATCTTTCATACGAATTTTTTGCCCTTTGTCTATAATAGCATAACTAAAAAACCCAACTGTGCTATTTTCAATAAGTGCTGCAATTTCACTGTTAGGAAATGTATCAATAAACAGCTTCTCGGTCTCAGTTGATGTGTCGTGAAAAAATTGAAATGGCAAATCTGGATGAACTATTATAAGGTTGTCGTTATAAAAACCAGTAAATAAAGTCTCCGGTTTATTTGAGTAATGTAAGGGCACAACTTTTGTCGGGTTGTATTGCGAAAGATTAAGTTTAGAGAGAATCTCACCAATGTCTGTCACCTTAGGCGACTTAACAAAAATGTAATACTTGTTCCATGCCATAATACTAGAAAGATGTAAGTTTAGAATGACGAACAACAATTAAATATATGAAATTTTCCTCCCTATCTCTATTACGCAAATTTTCTCAAACCATATTATTTCATGTATATGGACTTATATCCGCAATCTAAAATTACCTCGTCAATACACTCTTGATAGTAAAATGGTGAATAGTGGAAAAAAAGAATAAAGCCCCGTATAATTTTTTGATCTCCTACAATGTAATATCAAACTCATTCCCCGCCCCCGGCTTCACATTAATCTTTCTGCTCACCGGCTTCACCAACTCAGGCTGTATTTTTTTTCCAAAGAAATCACCCGGATCCCATTTGCCGTTTTTGTTGCGGTCGTAGAGGATGCGCAGTTCGTATTCGCCAGGGGGAAATAAGGCGCGACTGACTTCAGCGCCTGTTAAAGGAATAGATTGATACAGAATATCATTATTCAATAACTGGAGCACCGGATTCAAAGGAATCTCCAGATTTTTGAAACGGATCTTGAAGGAACCGTATTCGGAGAGTTTTTTGGTGACAAAAGTCAATGTATCAGTCTTGAGTAATTTTTTTCCGGCACTGTCGGCGGCAAATTCCTTGTCCATGACCAGGTGATAAGTAGTGTTCTCCTTCCAGGTATTAAAGAGGGTCAGGTGCCGGCCCAGGGTATCCAGCTCAAAACGATAGGCCGGAACGGGGTTAAAAACTGAATCAGTGTACAGTCGGATTTTGAGGGAATCAAATGTTTTCAGCGGCTCCTCAAAATTCATGATGAAATCCTTCAGCAGATCGTGCTGTCCAGCGGATAAATTAGTCGTGTATTTTAAACGGCTATCTCCACTATTGTTTTTCTTTGGACGGTTAGTATTTAAAGTTGCAGCCAGGTTCGCCGCCGTGGGTGCTGCCGTTCCGGCATAAGCATATAATGTAATCTCCGGATTCTTTCCTGAAATCATTACAGCCGAATCCGCAAAAGCAAATAACTGCTTATCACTCATGTACCGCCTCGTGCCACCATCATCCTTCAAAGCATATAAATAATATTTTTTGGGCGGCAGGTTCCTGAATATAAAATTGCCTTTATTGTCCAGCCTTGTAATATACCGGGGCTTCTCCTTCACCACCGCTGAATCATCGCTACTGCTATGTAACATCACGAGCAGGGTGGTATCGGTCTTGCCATTTTCAGCGAGGATTACATTTCCTTTCAATTCCAGTGAATCAATATATTTTCCGGTGGAAAAAGTATAACTGAAATTCTTCAGCACATTGCCCTCGGTAAAATCCTTGATGGCATCACCGAACTGCAGGGTATAAGTGGTATTGTCTTCCAGACTGTCCTTTAAACGGACCGTTACCGTTTTCAGTTTAAAACTGACATCCGGAAAGTTTTTCGGTAAGGGAGAAATGATCAGGGCCTGCTGTACATTCTGCAATTCCACAAACTCATCAAAGTTCAGGGTGATCCTGCTGCCCTGCACATTGCGACTTGAATCGGCCGGGGTAGCTGATTCCAGAATCGGCGGTATGGAATCCCTGGGCCCTCCCGATGGCGGAACAATATTGGCACAACCCGGCAGCATGTATAATTGCTGTACCGCCAGCAGGATGACAATCAACACAAAGAGAAATTTTTTCATGAGCGCCGCAAATGTCTGCAAACTTAACTGGTTTATGCGGAAAGCCCGCTTCACTTTTAGCGGGAATCACTGAAAATCCTGTTAATCCTCTGTTTCATCATCCCCGATATCATGCAGGGCAATGGCCAGGTTATTTGTTTTGAC
>DAORJS010000027.1:0-17549 GCA_035439185.1 Chitinophagaceae bacterium | reverse complement strand
TTTATAAACTCAATCAGCGGTTGTAAGGCATCGAATGCAGCAACCGTTTTCTTCACCAGATCTTTTGATGTGAGATCAGTATTGCTTAGCGGGACCATTGCGATATAAGATTTTAATTTGAGGTACTCAGCAGCAGGGTTATCAGCTTCAAATCCCTTGGGCACCCGGCTGAGCAGGTATTCCGGACTTTTATTCAATTCTTTATAAACGGTACTGAATTTTTTGGCGCTTAAAATCTTTTTAAATGAAGGGAGATTATAATCTATCTCCTGTCGGATTTTCTTTAATACATCCGGCTCCGGCATATAAATGCCTCCACCCGTAAAACAACTGCCGGGTTCGAGATGAAAATAATACCCCGCGGTATTCCAGGCTTTTTTCCCGCCTTTATTGATACTGGCGCCGAAATTGGTTTTATAAGGCGATTTATCTTTTGCAAAACGGGTGTCCCTGTTAATCCGGAACATACAGTCTTTGGCCAATAGTCCGCTGATCCCCGGATCTTTTTTACCATGCAGATCAATCACCTGCTGTATAAAAGCGGCAAAATCAGCTTTGGCTGATTCATATTTTTTCCGGTTGAGATCAAACCATGGTTTGTTATTATTCTTTTTAAGTTCTTTGAGGAAATTAATTGTAGCTGTTTGCAGCATGATCTGAATTTAAGTAATGAAGATAGGAGGCTTTGGGCGAAGCAAAAACAGCTGTAGATAAATTCGGTTCAAATCCTGCCCCAGTTTTCACCGCTTTTAATCCGGTACAGGGTCATTTCACTTACCCCATAACGGGCGGCCAGTTTTTTCATGGTGACTGTACGTTTAGGATTCCCGATGATTTTTTTGATTTGTTTTACCTGGGTTGCGGTTAATTTCATCCCAATCGTCCGGTTCGCCTGTATTTTCCGGTAAGCAATCCGGCCCGGACTTTTTTGCTGGTGAGCAGTCATTTCTTTTGCAGTAACCCAGCGAAGATTCTGAATGCTATTATCTTTTTTATTGTGATTGAGATGGATAACAAAAAGATGGTAGCGGGATGGTTTTTTTAAAAACTGTTTGGCGATCTCCCGATGCAGATAGAGTGTTCCTTTTTCGCCGGGCCGGTGCAGATTGAGGGTACGGTACCCGGTAGTGAGGGAGCCTTTTAATAATTTTCCATCTTCCTGCAGATTGGTTTTATAACTGGCCAGTCTGCCCTTGTTGGAAACAGCATACCGGTTCCTTTGTTTTTTCCAACCGGAAAAGCTCAGTTGTTTCCAGCTTTCGCCGGATAAGGGCCTGACCATACAATAAGGTTTTAATCCTGGTGATGGTAACCATTAATACGGTGCGAATCAGGTTTATCAGGGGGATGGGCTGATGAAGTTAGATCATTTTAATACCTCTTTCCAATTATTTTTTGCCGGTCATTTGTAAAAACTCTTCTTCTGTTATGATTTTTACTGAGTTGAGTTTTTTGGCCTTGTCCAGTTTACTTCCGGCATCTGCTCCCACCACCAGGTAATTAAGTTTGGCACTTACCCCACCCAGGATGATGCCTCCATTGGCTTCCACAATTGCTTCGGCTTCACTTCTTTTAAGTGTTGGTAATGTACCGGTAAATAAAAAGCTTTGCCCGGTCAGGTTACCCGTTGCTGTCAATTGCTTTTTTTCATTCTTCAATTGCAAGCCCAGGCCTTCCAGTTCCTTCAGCATGGCAATATTATTTTTATTACTGAAGAAATGATGGATACTGCCACCTACCTTGGGCCCGACATCTTCCAGATTCTGCAAGGCTTCAAGTGAGTAATCTTTTAATTCCAGTAAGTGGCTTATGGCCTGGGCCAGGGTTTTGGCCGTGGTTTCTCCCACAAAGCGGATTCCCAATGCATAAATCAAACGATGCAGGGGCTGGGTTTTTGATTGCTGAATAGCTTGTTGAAGATTATTAATGGATTTTTGTCCAAAGCCTTCCATCCCCGAAATTTTCCCGAAATCCAGTTTATACACACCCGGAATATCATGCAGTAAACCCAGTTCATAGAACTTCCGCACATTGGCATCTCCGAATCCACGGATATCCATCGCATCCTTGCTGACAAAATGAATGATCCTTTCCACCACCTGGGCCGGACATTCAATATTGATACAGCGCCATACCGCTTCTTCCTCTTCTTTAAACAACTGGCTTTTACAAACCGGACAGGTTTTCGGAAAGATGATTTTTTTTTCTGTTCCTTTTCTGGAATCGGGAAGTGACTTCACTATTTGCGGAATCACGTCACCGGCTCTTTCGATCAACACCATATCTCCCTCCATCAGGTCTTTTTCCTTTATATATTCTTCATTATGGATGGAGATACTGCTGACCGTGACCCCGCCTACGGCTACAGGCTCCAGCTTGGCAACAGGGGTTACTGCACCGGTACGTCCGACCTGGTATTCTACCGTTAATAATCTGGTAGTGGCCTGACGGGCTTTGAATTTATAAGCAATAGCCCATCGCGGATGATGGGAGGTCATTCCCATTTTATCCTGCAAGGCAAAATCATTCACTTTGATCACCATACCATCAATTTCATAGGGTAGATCATCCCGTTGGATCTCAAATTCATTACACCAGGCAATCACTTTATCAATGCCTTTGAAAATTCTTTTTTCTTTCTCCGGACTGCGGAATCCTAAACCCCATAATAAAGAAAGAGAGCCGCTATGTTGTTGAAGTTCCGTTGGTACCGGCTTCCCCTTTTGCATGGTATAATAACTGATATGATAAACAAAAGCTTCCAGGTTTCTTTTACCGGCTTCAGCAGGGTCCTTGATCCGGAGTGTACCGGCCGCTGCATTTCTTGGGTTGGCCAAAGGAGGTAAACCTTCTTCCATCAGCTTCTCATTGTACTGACGGAAATTATCCTTGTTAATCAAGACCTCTCCACGGATCTCAGCCTGTTGAATACCATAGTTAGAAAATTTGGCGGAGAGCGGGATGGACCTGATTTGTTTTACATTGGCGGTTACTTCATCTCCTTCTACCCCATCCCCTCGGGTGGCTCCACGGACCAACAAATCATTTTCATAGATCAGGGAAATACTGCCACCATCGAATTTTGGTTCTACACAATATTCAATCTGATCCAGACCGGTTAATTCACGGGCCTTGCGGTCAAAGTCCTGCAGGTCTTCGGCATTATAAGAATTATCCAATGATAACATCGGTACCAGGTGCTGGACCGTTGGAAAATCTTTGGTCAGCCCCCTGGCCACCCTTTGCGTAGGTGAATCGGCTGTAAGCAGAGAAGGATCATCCGATTCCAGTTTTTGCAGGGCTTTGAATAACTGGTCATATTCCACATCCGCTAAGAGCGGGTCATTCATGATATAATAGCGGTATTCATGAAATCTCAGTACATCCCGAAGCAGGTCAATATCGGCAACTCCGATCTGGCCTCCTTTTTTAAGTAAATCTGTGCTGGCCTGACGGAGTTCCCTGGTTTGATCTTTTGAATACATAAGGATAACACATTATAAATTAGTAAATAAAGGTAAGCAGGCCCGGAGAATGTGCCGAACCCCTTGTAAAAATTTAATGTGTTGCAAGTACATATTTATTACCTTCGGTAACTGAAAACTGACCGGGCAGATGCCGGTATCTAAAATGATTGCTATGTCAAAGTACTTTTTAACTGGACTATGGGTCCTTTGTTTTGCTGTTTCCGGCAGGGCACAATTACTGAGCTGGACAGCTGATTTCCCCAAAGACATTGATAATATTGAAATCACCATGGATGCCAGCAAGGGTAATCAGGGATTGCTGAACTATTCACCTGTATCTGATGTGTATGTACATGTGGGCGTGATCACTAACCTGAGTACCAGCTTTTCCGATTGGAGATATGTAAAATTTACCTGGGGTACTACCAATGCAGCGGCTCAGGCAGTTTCGCTGGGAGGGAATAAATGGAAGTATACCATTACTAATATCCGGACATTCTTCGGGGTACCCGGTGGTGAAGTCATTCAAAAAATTGCCATCCTGGTCAGGAATGGAAGTGGTAACATCGTTCAAAGAAATGCAGATGGCAGTGATATGTACATCCCGGTTTATGACAATACACTTTCAACAAGATTCAGTACTCCTTTTTTCCAGCCATTATATAATCGTTTACCCGAACCAATTTCTAAAAATCAGGGTGATAATATCAGCCTGACAGCAATTGCCAATCAGCCGGCCGATATGAAGCTTTTCCTGAATGGTAACCAGATACAATCGGCCACAGGTGTTACAACTATCAGTGCCAATCCGGTGCTGACAACTTCCGGTAATCAAACCATCAGGGTGGATGCCACGGTGGGCGCTACTACAAAATCAGAATCCTTTCAGTTTTATGTGGCACCTTCCGTCACTATCGCTGCATTGCCAGCCGGTGTGCGTGACGGTATCAATTATGAAACAGGTAATACATCTGCTGTACTGGTTCTTTATGCACCCGGAAAGAACAGGGTCTCGGTGATCGGAGAATTTCCGGGCAGCAACTGGTCCGAACAGGCCGCTTACCAGATGAATAAAACCCCGGATGGGAATTACTGGTGGTTGCGTATTACCGGATTAACAGCCGGACAGGAATATGCCTTTCAATACCTCGTGGATGGAACGCTGAAAGTAGGAGATCCCTATGCAGAAAAAGTGCTCGATCCGAATAACGATTCTTTTATCACTCCTGCCACTTATCCGAACCTGAAAACCTATCCGACGGGACAATCCGGGATTGTCAGTGTGCTGCAAACCAATCCTCCCGGTTATACCTGGACAGTCAATAATTTTCAACGCCCTGATAAACGGAACCTGGTGATTTATGAATTGTTGTTACGTGATTTCATCGCCGCGCACGACTGGCAAACTCTCCGTGATACAATTAATCATTTTAAGAATCTCGGGGTTAATGCGATTCAGATCATGCCCTTGAATGAATTTGATGGCAATGAAAGCTGGGGTTATAACCCATCTTATTTTCTGGCACCGGATAAATATTACGGACCCAAGAACAGCCTGAAATCTTTTATCGATCTCTGTCACAGTAACGGTATTGCCGTGATCATGGATATTGCACTGAATCATACTACCGGCAGCAATCCGCTGGCCGCATTGTACTGGAACGGAACCACTAACCAGCCTGCTGCCAATAATCCCTGGCTGAATGTGAGCGCCACGCATCCATATAATGTGTTCAACGATTTCAATCATGAAAGCCTGGCCACCCGCTATTTCACCAGCCGGGTGATTGAGCACTGGTTACAGGAATATAAAATCGACGGATTCCGCTGGGACCTGTCAAAAGGGTTTACACAAAATGTTCAATGTGGCGGAAGTACATCTAATGAGTCCTGTATCAGTGATTATCATGCAGACCGGGTAGCCATCTGGAAGCGGTATTATGATACCATGCAATTGAAATCATCCGGTACTTATTGTATCCTGGAACATTTTGCCAATAATACCGAGGAAATTGAATTGTCCAACTATGGCATGATGCTCTGGGGTAATAACACTTTCAATTTTCAGGAAGCGACCATGGGTTTTGTAGCCAATTCCAATTTTGAAGGTTACCTGCATTCGGTAAGGGGCTGGAATAATCCTCATTTGGTGGCGTATATGGAAAGTCATGACGAAGAAAGGATCATGTATAAAGCCCTGCAGTTTGGAAACACTTCCAATGCTTCACATAATGTCAGGGATCTGGCCACTGCTTTGCGAAGGACCGAAATGACCGGAGCCTTTTTTTATATGGCTCCCGGACCAAAAATGCTCTGGCAGTTCGGGGAGATGGGTTTTGATTTTTCCATCAACCGTTGTACGGATGGTACGATCAATAATAATTGCCGTCTCGATAAAAAACCGATTCGCTGGGATTATAAAACAGAGCCCAACCGGAAAAGGCTCTATGATGTTTTCAGTAACCTGAACCGGATCCGTTTTCATCCCTGGTTCAAAGATGTCTTTATTGCCAACAACACAACGATTGACCGCAACCTCACCGGTGCTTTTAAATCTTTGCGATTGAGAAGTGCCAATGACAGTTCCTGTATTGTTGTGATCGGGAATTTTGATGTGACTGCACAATCAGGTTCCGTGACCTTCCCAACGGCTGGCACCTGGTATAATTATTTTACGGGCAGCACGATCACTACAACAGGTGCGGCGCAGTCCTTTACCCTGCAGCCGGGCGAATACCAGGTATTCCTGAACAGGAACCTGGTGAGTACAGTCATCACAGCCAGTGGCAGCGGGCCGGCATTAGGTGCCGGTGCTTTGCAGGCCGCGATCTATTCCAATCCGGTGAATCCTTCTTCCCTGCTGGAGATTGATGTTCCCCGGACCGGACTGATACAGGCAGTATTATATAATAATAGTGGTCAGCAACTGGGATTACTGCATAATGGCATCCTGGTAAAAGGAAAACAAAGGATTTCGCTGGCAGCCCGGACCGGCCAATTACCCGCAGGTCATTACCTGGTAAAAATTACCGGACTTAATCAAACCGTAGCCATTAAGTTTGTAATTCAGTAAAAATTTAAAAAGGGAAGTATGGCACAGCATACAGGTTTAAAAACCGCAGCCATTGAAAAGATCAGCCACCTCGAATATTTCAATATTGCGGTGTCGGTGGACTGTGTGATTTTCGGATATGATGAGAAGGAACTGAAAGTACTACTGATCAAATCTGACCTGGAAGAGTTCTCCGGACTTGATTCCCTGCTGGGAGATCTGGTGCGGCCGGATGAACACCTGGAAACGGCCTCTTACCGGATATTAAAAGAAAGAACCGGTCTGGATGATGTGTACCTCGAGCAGGTACAGGCTTTCGGGAGTATTAACCGTCACCCATCCGGTCGTGTAATCACTATTGCCTATTATTCTTTGATTGATATCAGCCATCATAAACTCAGGCTGGATAATAATGAGCTCAACTGGCGCCCGGTAAATGAGATCCGGAAAATGGCATTTGACCATAAACTCATTCTGGATACCTGTTTAAAAAGGCTGCAACAGCAGATCATGAACCAGCCGGTTGTTTTTAATCTCTTGCCAGAAAAATTTTCGCTCCGCCAGTTACAGGAATTATATGAAGCTATTCTGGGGGTG
Source organism: Chitinophagaceae bacterium (assembly GCA_035439185.1). Lineage (GTDB taxonomy): Bacteria > Bacteroidota > Bacteroidia > Chitinophagales > Chitinophagaceae > JJ008. The sequence goes on along the minus strand of DAORJS010000027.1, from coordinate 10,433 downwards.
GAGCTGGACCGCCGCAATTTCAGGAAAAAGATTTCCCTGAAGGACTGGTTACAGGACGTAGGGGAGATGGAAGAGGATGTTCCCCACCGTCCCGGAAAACTGTATAAGCTGAAAACCAGTCAATCCAAAAAGACAGTCAGGAAAAAAGCCGGTGCCGAAATTGTGTAATTCATTGATAGCCTGTAAGTAAGGGCTTTTTAATAATTGGGAGTTGCCGGGTTGGCACCCGCTATGACTTTGCTTTCCCTTGCAGATGATCAAAATTATTTTTCCAGATTTTAAAATAGTCTTAACATTGTGTGTTTTATACACATTTGGTTGTGTACTTAGTACATAATCTGATTGTTTTCTGATTGCTAAAAAAATAATGATTGCTTATGCTATTCTTCCGATTTCTCAGGAACAGTACGCTTGTTGCTATTGTCCTGTCAGCAAACACAGCAATTGCACAAACCAAAGTAATTACCGGTAAGGTCACTGATTCTCGTGATGGATCGGTACTAACAGGTGTTACGGTGAGTGCAAAAGAGTCCAAAGCTGCTGTGCAAACAAAATCCGATGGTACTTACAGTATCACGGTCAGCGATGTTGTAAAAACTCTTTCTTTTTCTTCAGTTGGATTTGCATCTCAGGATGTGGCTATCAATGGCCGCAGCACGGTGGATGTAGCCCTGGTTGTATCCAATACCACACTCAATGAAGTGGTGGTGATCGGATATGGCACACAAAGAAGAAAAGAGGTAACCGGAGCAATTACCAAAGTAAGTGGTGATAAACTCACTGCGATTCCGGTGCCAAGTTTTGAGGCTGCCTTACAGGGGAAAGCTCCCGGAGTGCAGATCATTCAGGGTAACGGACTGGCGGGTTCCGGCTCAGTAGTCCGTATCCGGGGAATTGGTTCTATTTCGGCTTCCGGTGATCCGCTGTATGTGGTGGATGGAATTCCGGTGGTGTCTGATCAGTTTCTCCGTGGAAACGGAGGGGCGATGAATCAGAATCCGCTTTCTTCACTGAACCCTGCGGATATTGAATCCATCGAAATTCTGAAAGATGCCGGTGCAACAGGCATTTATGGTTCAAGAGGAGCCAATGGTGTTATTCTGATTACAACCAAGAGAGGTAAATCAGGTAAACCACAGTTTAATTTCAACACAAGAATTGGTATTGCCACTTATGCTAAAAGGCAGGAATTTGCCAATACCAGTGAATGGCTGCAATTGCGTCAGGAAGCCTGGGCCAATGATGGCCGGACCGGACTGGCAGATCTTCCTGGGGGATATACATTTGCCACTGCGGCTCAGAACAATACCGACTGGTGGGAAATGCTGACCCAGACAGGGATCATCAATGAGAATAATCTGAGTATGACTCAGGGTTCAGCGAAACTTAAAACTTTTGCCAACCTGACGTACAGTAATAATGAAGGTTATATCAAGAGTAACAGTTATCAGCGGATCAGTGCCAGGCTGAATATGGATTATAATCTATTAAAAAACCTGAAGATCTCTCTGACTTCTGGTTATAACAGGGGTGTCAATAAAAGAGTACCTGCTGCATGGGATGGGGGCATCGGTGACGCAATGAGCAGCGCTCTTCCATTCTTTACAGTATATAATGCCAATGGTACCTATTTCCAGAATGGCGCAAATCCTGTAAGACGTTTACAGGAAACCAAACGCCGGGAAATTGATAATCGGTTTATTGGCGGGCTTTCATTTGAATACCAGCCAATCAAAAACCTTTATGTAAGAGCGAGTGCTTCCATGGAATACGTAACTGCTTTTGATGATATCTATGAGTCCAATCAGTGGATCAATCAATCGAACCCCGACTCTGGTTATGCCAAACGTTTTCCATACTGGGGAACCAATTACAATGGAAATCTGACAGTGAATTATATCACCACACTGAAAGAGAAGCATAAATTCAATTTCCTGCTGGGTGCTGAAGCGCAGGAATACACCCGTAAAGGGTATCTTTTTGAAGTGGGTAATTTTGAATCAGGCCCTTACTGGAAAAATCCTTCGCAATACCGCAGCCGCAGGGATGAGATCATTAATCAGCGGCAAACAGCCAATCCCCCCCAGCCAACAGAAAAAGCACTGGAAGAATATACTTTCAACAGCTTCTTTGCCAGGGTGAACTATTCTTACAAAGATCGTTATGCTTTACAACTGACCGCCAGGGTGGATGGATCTTCCAAATTCGGTACTAACAATAAGCATGGTTTCTTCCCGGCTATTTCCGGTGCCTGGACACTGAGTGAGGAAAAATTCATTAAGGACAATCTTCATTTTGTGAATTTCCTGAAATTAAGAGCCAGTTACGGTATTGTGGGTAATGCCAATATTCCGGCTGGTAAATATTATGGAAACTATCAGGTGGGTGGAATCGGCTATGCCGGCAATCCCACATTGTACCTGAATTATGATGGATTTGGTAATCCCGATCTGAAATGGGAAACCATGCATAATATTGATGCCGCCATCGAATTTTCAATGTTAAACAGCAGACTGACCGGTGAACTCGCTTATTATAATAAGCAAACAACAGACATCCTCATGGAACCCGGTACCGCACCTTCAAATGGGCTGGGTAATGTATACCGCAACCTTCCTAATAGTAAAATCCTGAATGAGGGACTGGAATTAAGTCTGAATTACAAGATCATCAACAAAGCTTCCCTGCGCTGGTCAGTGGGGGGTAATATTGCCCGTAATTACAATGAAGTGCTTGACTGGGAACTGGGTCCGGATGCCGTCAGCGGCGGTACCAATGATACCCGGGTGGTAAAAGGGTTGCCAATCGGTGTGAATTACCTGGTGAGATACCACGGTGTTGATCCTGCAGATGGTTTACCTATCTGGCTGGATGCAAATGGTAAGCAAACAAAAACATTCTCACTGAATCACAGGGTATATGCCGGAAGTGTGATGCCTGATTATATCGGTGGATTCAATTCATCGCTGGAGTATAAAAACTTTGAATTATCCACCCTTTTCAATTTTGTAATCGGTGGAAATATCTACGACAATTCCGGTAAGTATCAGTTCATGGGTGTTTCCAAAAAGAACTGGAATTTCCGCAAGGATTTCTTTGATCGCTGGACTACACCTGGTGATGTGACTACCTACCCAAGACTGGCATATGATATCACTACTTTCCCTGGTGTGCCGGGTGAGGATCAGTTTAACTCCACCATGTTCCTGCATGATGCCAGCTTTTTGCGTCTTCGTGAACTGACACTGGCTTATAAAGTATCTTCTGATGTTCTCAAAAAATGGAAACTGAAATCCTTACGCGTTTACCTGACAGGTACAAACCTGCTGACATTCACCAAATATCCCGGCGGCGATCCTGAAATCACCAGGGATTTTGAGAATCCGCAGGACAGGAACCTCAGTCCGAACGTAACCTATCTCACAGCGCCCACACAGCGTACTGTGATATTCGGAATCAATCTGGGATTTTAATTCATTAATTATATAATTTCTTGAAATATGAAAAAGTTTCATGTACTGTCAGTGATACCCGTTCTGCTGCTACTGCTGTTACTGGGTTCCTGCAAAAAATTCCTGGAAAGGCCGCCTGAGGGTCAGCTGACTGAAGAGCAGGCTTTTACCCAGCAATCGGATGTAGTGGCATTTTCCAATGGTATCTACACCCTCTTTGGAAATAATCAGTTCTACAGCGGCAGACACCAGGTATTAAATGAGTTACTCGGTGATCATTACCGGGGTGATCGTTTTACCGGCGATTATGCGGAAATTTTCAAAAGACAAAACTCATTCTTTGGGGGTACCAGAGATGATTATTATAAACTGGCTTACCGGATCATTGCCGATGCGAATATTGTGATCAAGCATCTTGATCTCGCTACAGATGCTGCTGTGAAGAGCAGACTGGAAGGCGAAGCCAAATTATTCCGGGCCATGGCTCATTTTGAGCTGGTAAGAATGTTTGCGCAGCCCTGGGGATATTCACCTGATAATTCTCACCTGGGAGTGCCGATCCGCACATCCGTAGGACTTGAACCCTTACCCCGCTCAACGGTTAAGCAGGTATATGAACAGGTGATTGCCGATCTGCTGAGTGCCGAATCATTGTTACCCGATGTAACCCCTTCAGGTAAGTTTTATACGGCAACCAAGTGGGCTGCCAAAGCTTTCCTGGCCAGGGTTTATTTCCAGCAAAATGATTTTGCAAATGCTTTTAAATACTCAAATGAAGTAATAGCAAGTAACAAATTCACTATGGATGCTTCATTTAACAGCCGTTTTTCACAAGGCCTGAGTACAGAAGGTATCCTGGTGCTTCCCGATCAGGTAGCCCCGAACCAGTTGAATCCCGGCGGTGATTTAAGAGGTAATTTCAGATCAGATCTGAGTATCCCCGGATTTACATTCACTGATCAGTTTTATAATACGGCCAATAACCGTTCTGCTGATTTACGCAGGGCCTGGTACAGTAATACTCTGCAGTCTGGTTTCAATGTACTGACCAAATACAATAAGAATTTCTTTGATCTTCCCCTGATACACCTGACTGAAATCAGATTGATTCGTGCTGAAGCCGGCGCGGAAACTGCCGGAGCCAACCTTCCGGTGGCAATCGCCGATATCAATATGATCATGACAAGAGCATATGGCGGAACAACGTTTAATCTTCCGGGTAATGCTACAGCCGCTGCGGTAATTGCAGCAGCAAGGAGTGAAAGAGAACTGGAACTGGTGGGAGAAGGAAACCGTACACAGGAAATCAAAAGGATCGGAGCCCGGAACAATCAGAATGTGGATCGCCGGGGATCCGTCTGGAATTGTAATGGATTTATACTTCAGTTTCCAAAAGCCGAAAAAGATGCCAATACCTCTTTTATCATGAATGTGGAAGGAGGCTGTTTCTAAAAACTTAAAACGATTGTATATGATACGCAGCATAAAAAATCTGTTATTCATTTTCTCAGTGGCCGCTGTTTTTTCGGCCTGCAGTCCCGAAGATTACAGAGAACTGGGACCGCCACGTAATATCATCACCGCGATTTCCGGTAACTGGAAACTGATCAGGGCCACGCAAACTGACGAAGATGCAAAGGCGAAAGGGTTTCCGTTTAAGGAGAAAGACCTCACCCTGTTATTTCCTTATACCGATTTTAAGCTGACCCTGAATCTGAATAATGGTACACCGGGGACGTTCAGCACGGTTCCGGGATCTTCTCCCCGTATTATCAAACTGACCAGTGGAAACTGGACGGTTGATAATCCCGAGTACCCCAAAGTCATCACCTTAACCAGTGGTGCAGTAACGGAAACCGTTACGCTGGGTGGCTATCCGGTAGGTGTGGCCAACACGCTTAAACTGAGTGTGGAGAGAAGGGATGCGAGTACCGGAAAGCTGCTGATATCTTACAGTTATGAATTTGCCAAACAATAAAAGCATTGCTATTATGAAGAAGCTAATAATAAGTTTACTGATACTGAACCTGATGGTACTGGGTGCTGCGGCACAAAACCCTGTCTTTTCGCCCACTTCCTTTACTGCGGAAGACCGGATCACCCTCACTTTTGATGTGACCGGAACCGGTATGGCAGGTGCCACTGAAGCCTTTATCTGGTTATGGGGAAATGCCGGGGACAGCCCGTTGAATACCAGCTGGACCAATTCTCCGGAAACTGCCCGTATGACAGCGGCTGGTACCAACAAATGGAGCTTTACATTTACTGCCACCACACTTTGGGGCTTACCTCCTGCTGCTTTTACAAGGTTCAATTTTCTGGTGAAGAAAAAAGATGGTTCTGCACAGTCGCCTGATCAGGGTCCTTTCTTCTTTGATCCGCTGGTTTTTGTTCCTACGATGCTGCGCGTTTTTCCTGCTAAAGCCGGAAGCGATGATGTGATTTCTGTGAATTTCGATAAAACCTATGGTGTAACGGTCAATGAACAAAGAATGACGCCTGTTTCTGCAACCATTACCATGATTGATGACCTGGGTAATACTGTTGGATCACCACTCACTATCAACGCAAGCAAAACAGGGGAAACAATCTGGACCAGTTCTTTTATTCCTTCCCTTTCGTTTACGCCGGGAACAGGAAGAAAACTCTTCAAATTCAGGTATAAGTTCAATGGAACAGTTCTCGACGGATCTGGTGCGCCCATCACGGTATCATCATCTGAAGCAGAACTGACATTTACAACCATGCAATAAACCAGGAATCCGGCTAAAAAATCTTAATAAGAAATATTATGAAAAAAATACTTTACCTCCTCACCGCCTCTCTGATCTTCATGGTCAGCTGTAAGAAAGCTGAATTTGAAGGTAACGAGCCAACCGGAGAGGGTCTGGTGGACTTCACCATTATCGGACCTGCAACTGGCAGTGCCGTTGTACTGAATGCTGCAACACCAGATGCACCTGTTAATTTTTCCTGGAATGCAGCCAGACCAGGTCTGATTACTTCGCCTACCTATAAAATCGTTATGGCGTTAAGAGCTACAGGCGATCTGAATACACCGCTGATTGAGTTTCCAATAACCGGTAGCGTGACAGCTGTGGCTTTAACTCATAAACAACTGGATGATGCGCTGAAAGCAAAATCCATTGCAGATGGCGCCCTTTCTGAACTTAAATGGACAATCAAAGCCACGAATGGTGATGTGAGTATTCTAAGCACCAGTACTTTCTTTATTAATATTACAAGAATGAAGGATGGTGCCACTCCATTTGTGTTGCTCGCCCCGGTTTCATCGAGTGCTCCGGTTACCATTGATCCGGGAAGTACCAGTTCAACATTAAAATTTAACTGGACAAGGTCTAAACCTGCAACGGGCGGACCCGGCATTAGTTACCGGGTACTGTTCTCACTTACGGGTGATTTTAATGCTCCGCTTTTCTCCATTGCTTCAAATGCAGCACCCGGCGACAGTGTGCTGACCATGACCTATAAAGCATTTAGCGATTCGCTGAGCGCACATGGACAATCCAACCTTAGTCAGCCCAGTAACCTGAAATGGACCGTTGTAGCAACATCCGGTACCTGGAAGCAACAGGCTGACTATGTAAATGAATTAGTGATTATAAGAGAAGTAAAAGTTTATATCGTGGGCAGTGCCACACCGGGTGGATGGGATATTGCTCAATCCACACGTTTGATCGAGGATCCAAGATTTCCTGGTACCTACTTTACTTATATCCAGCTTAGTGGGGGAAATGAAATCAAATTCGTGAACGGACAGGCATGGCCACCCGCACCAGGTGCGGTAGACTGGGGTCAGGATCCTGCTCTTGCTGCCGGTAATCTGACTGATGTGGGTGAAAATAATATACCAGTGACTACCAGCGGTGTTTACCGGGTTACTGTAGATCTCTCTAACAAGAAATTCTACCTGCAAACTGCCGTAGCGAATGGTATCGGTGGAATGGGAATGATCGGTAATTTTCAGGGCTGGTCACATCCTGCAGTGAAAATCCCCTATATCGGCGTGAATAAATTTATCTATCTCGTGAATATGAACACCAATGATGAGTTCAAATTCCATGATGGCAATGACTGGAATAATTCAGCCAATAACCTGCACCGCTGGTATGCAGTGGATGGAGCGAATAAAATGGTCATCGATCCGGGATCAGGATACAATAATTTTAAATGGACCGGGGCCAATGGAAGAGTTCGTGCCATCTGGGACGGTTCTAATACACAGGATCTGAAATATGACCTGAATGCTGCCAGTGAAATGAGGGTAGTAGGTGATGGTATGCAGGGTATCACAGCCTGGGATCCCCCCACTTCTCCGCAGATGACATACAGCGGTAATGGTATTTGGACCATCACGCTTAATCTCGTTGCTAATAAGGAAATCAAATTCCTGGCGGGTAATGCATGGGGCGCTTTTGACTATGAAGATAATAGCGGAGGTGTGCAGACGACCGGCACTCCGAGACCAATCAAATGGGATGGTGGTCCTAATTTCAAAACTCCGGCTACATCCGGTAGCTACACCATCACTTTGAATGAATATACCCAGACTGTGACGATTAATTAATCAGTTTGTTTTTAGCAGTTAGAAAGAGAGCTGCCCCATGAGGGCAGCTTTTTTTTGTAGCTTTATTAAGATGTGAATTAATAACTATATCATGATGCGGATCGCTATCATTAGCCTGATTACCCTTTTTTTTATTGCTTGTGGAAAATCCGGGTCAGGTAAACAATTTGAAAATAATCCCCCTCTCCATGCCGGTTTTGCCAAAGGAGCCGATATCAGCTGGCTCACTGAAATGGAAGCCTCTGGTAAGCTTTTTTATAATAGCAGTGGAACTCAAAAGGAATGTTTACAGCTGATGAAAGACCTGGGGATGAACTCCATTCGCTTACGGGTATGGGTGGATCCTGCAGGAGGATGGAACAATAGCGCCGATGTGGTGGCCAAAGCAGTCCGGGCTAAAAGCCTGGGCTTACGGATCATGATCGATTTTCATTACAGTGATACCTGGGCTGATCCCGGACAACAAACCCAACCGGCTGCCTGGATTGCTTATGATCTGACTCAATTGCAGAATGCGGTTTATACGCATACATTTTCAGTACTCACCGCTTTAAAAACAGCCGGTGTAACACCCGAATGGGTACAGGTGGGTAATGAAACCAATGATGGGATGCTTTGGCCTACCGGTAAAGCATCTGTGAATATGGCCAATTATGCTTTACTGGTGAACAAAGGATATGATGCAGTGAAAGCAGTGGATCCAGCTATTCTGGTCATTGTTCATATTTCCAACGGACAGGATAATTCCCTTTTTCGCTGGAACCTTGATGGGTTAAAGAACAATGGCGGTAAATGGGATATCATCGGAATGTCTTTATATCCCGATCCTGCAAACTGGTCCAGTCAGAATACCCAATGTCTGTCCAATATCAATGATATGATTGCCCGGTACAATACTCCGGTGATGATTTGTGAAGTGGGAATGAGCTGGGATCAGTCTGCCGCCTGCAAATCTTTTTTAGCTGACCTTATCAATAAAGTCAATACAGTTGCAGGCAATAAAGGACTGGGTGTTTTTTACTGGGAGCCCCAATGCTATGGTAACTGGAATGGATATACCAAGGGTGCATTTGATAACAGCGGAAAACCTACGGTTGCTTTGAGTGCGTTCAACTAATGATTAGCTTTATGGCTATACATTTATACCCACTCACATGCTGAATAAATACGTCCTGGCTGTAGCGTGCTGTTGTTGTTTCTTCCTGTCATTTGCCCAACGTCAACAGATTAATTTTGACAAAGGCTGGCGCTTTCATTTCGGGCATACCGCCAACGCAGAAAAAGATTTCAACTATACTATCAGTACTATTTTTTCAAAATCCGGTGCGGCTCCCAAAACAGCCATTGATCCGAAATTTGATGACAGCAAATGGAAGCAACTCAATCTTCCACATGATTGGGCAGTGGAACTTCCCTTCGCGTACAAGGATAATTTTGATGTGATGGTGCATGGGTATAAACCCGTGGGAGGCTTATTTCCTGAAACCAGTATTGGCTGGTACCGGAAACATTTTACGGTGGCGGCCAATGATTCCGGGCAAAGGTTTCAATTGCAGTTTGACGGAATATTCCGTAATGCCAGCTTCTGGCTAAATGGTTTTTATCTGGGCAATAACCTGAGTGGCTATTCCGGAGAATCCTATGATGTGACCGACTTTATCCATTTCAATAAAAACAATGTACTGGTAGTAAGAGTCGATGCCAGCCAGTATGAAGGATGGTTTTATGAGGGAGCAGGGATTTACCGGCATGTGTGGCTGAATCAATATGATAACCTGCATATTGACCGGAATGCGGTTTTTGTTTACAGCAAGAGTGATGAAAAGCAATCCAGCATATTTATTGAAACCCCGGTGATCAACCAGGGCCCTGCTGATTCCCGATGTACCGTGCAAACCTATATCACCGACCGTGATGGTAAAAAACTGGTGCAGGCCAAAGAACAAGCCCTGCAATTGTTGCCCAACGGAACGGCAGTTGTCAAACAAACCATGGCAATCGGTGGAGCACATCGCTGGTCAGTGGATGATCCGTATTTGTACAGAGTAGTATGTGTGATCAGAAAGGATGGGAAAGTGGTGGATAGTACCCGACAAAGATTTGGTATCCGTGAAATTGAAATCAAACCCAATGGCGTTTTTCTGAATGGCCAGCATATAAAATTACTGGGCGTGAATAATCACCAGGATCATGCCGGTGTGGGCAGCGCCCTTCCCGATTACTTACAGTATTACCGGATCCGGTTGTTGAAAAATATGGGTGTGAACGCTTATCGCACCAGTCATCATCCACCCACTCCCGAAATACTGGATGCCTGTGACAGTCTGGGTATGCTGGTAATGGATGAACAAAGATTATTGAACAGCAGTCCGGAATACATGAGCCAGTTTGAA
>DAORJS010000026.1:0-18169 GCA_035439185.1 Chitinophagaceae bacterium | reverse complement strand
CTGCGGGCTTCTATGAGTGCCATGGTGAGCAATTGATCCAGCATCCTGCCTTCCCAATCACCGCCTTTTTGCTGAAAACTGAGGAGCGCATTTACGTATTCATCTTTTCGCTGGCGGCCAAGGCTGAGTCCGCGTTTATGTAGTTCAGCCAGGACCAATCTGAAATGTCCCCATTCTTCGGTAACAATGGGAGAGAGGGCTTTGACCAGTTCTGTCTTATCGCTGTACCGCTGTACCAGGGTGATGCAGGAAGTGGCAGCTTTCTGTTCACAAAAAGCATGGTCAGTCAGTATCTCCTGTAAAGAAATTCCGGCCAGATTGACCCATCTTGGATCGGTTGGTAGTTGCAGACCCAGTATATTGCGGGTGTCCTGGGATAGTTCCATGCCTGCAAATGTAGGTTAAGCGTTGATAACCAGCGTGAATGCCGGGAAAAAGGGCTGAAAAATAGCCTCCAAACCTTTTGCTGTTCCGCAAATCTGTCTTACCTTTGCCGCCTTAAATATTAGATGTCAAAAAATCGGATGAAATTTAAAAAGTAAAAAGATGCCCCTTACAAAAGAAAAAAAAGCAGAAGTATTAACCACCTATGCCGGTTCCGCTGCCAACACCGGTTCCATTGAAGGACAGATTGCCCTCCTCACTGAAAGGATTGCCCAGATCAGCGGCCACCTTCAAACCAACAAAAAAGATTTCTCAACTCACCGCGGACTGATGCAACTGGTAGGTAAACGTAAGCGTTTACTGAACTACCTGCAGAAGCATAACCTCACTGGTTACCGCCAGTTGATTGAGAAACTCGGATTAAGAAAATAAACCCGGTTCCTGAGGGATATTGGGAAAGGTCTTTACTCCTAGGTTTCTTCAAATACAGAAGCTCAAGATATAAGCTATTCCCAATGTCAGATGATGTTGGGAATAACTGTTTTTAGGATATAAGTCTTTTGAAATCATAAAGGCGATGATAACCTGCTGAATCAGGGATTAATCAATATTCAAAAAAACAAATTTGCCTGCAGCATTCCTTAAAGACCGTTCGCTGATCCCAAATAAAATTGCTGATTGTTTGTCATGACGGCTATGTTCCGTCGAACGTTTAAAACTAAAAAAGACTATGTTACAACAACCTATACGTAAAACATTTGATATCGGTGGTGGCCGTGAGGTAACCATCGAAACCGGTCGTCTGGCCCGTCAGGCCGACGGTGCGGTAACAGTAAGCCAGGGAAAATGTATGATCCTGGCCACTGTTTGTGCCAATAAAGAACCCCGGGAAGGACAAAGTTTCTTTCCACTTTCTGTAGATTATCAGGAAAAATTTGCAGCAGCCGGACGTATCCCAGGCTCTTTTTTCAAAAGAGAAGCCAAGCTGAATGATTATGAAGTGCTGACCAGCCGTCTGATCGACCGTGCCCTGCGTCCTCTATTCCCAGAAGATTATTTATGTGATGTTCAGGTACTGGTTACCCTGATTTCCAGTGATCCTGAGATCATGCCTGATTCACTGGCCTGTCTGGCTGCCTCTGCCGCCCTGGCTGTTTCAGATATTCCCATCAAGGAAATTATTTCTGAAGTACGTGTATCCAGGGTAAATGGTGAATTCGTGGTGAACCCGAGCCGTACAGAAATGGAAAAATCCGATATGGATTTTCTCATTGCCGCTACTGAGAAGAACCTGATGATGGTGGAAGGGGAAGCCAAAGAATGTGCGGAAGCTGATCTGGTGAAAGCCCTGCAGATTGCCCATGATGCCATCCGCATCCAGGTAAAAGCACAGGAAGAACTGAGAGATATGGCCGGTGTAAAATCCAAGCGGGATTATAAAAAACCAGCCACCGATGAAACGCTGAAAGAAAAAGTATATGGCTTTGCCAAACAAAAAGTTTACGAAGTTGCCAAGGGCGGACTCAGCAAACACGAACGCAGCGATCGTTTTGATGCTATCAAAACCGAGCTGGATGAGTTTCTGAAAAAAGAATACAATGTGGCAGAAGGAGAAAGTCTGCCTGATCAGACCAAAAAACTGGCTTCCACTTATTACGGAGATCTGCAGTATGATGTGGTCAGGGATATGATCCTCGACGAAAGAGTAAGGCTGGATGGCCGTAACCTGGAAACAGTAAGGCCATTGGATATGGAAGTGGATGCCCTGCCTTCTCCGCATGGCGCTGCCTTGTTCACAAGAGGTGAAACTCAATCAATCAGCACCGTTACTTTAGGAACTCCTTTAGATGAAATACTGGTGGAAAGTGCCGCTAAATCGGTTGATTCCAAATTTTTCCTCCATTATAATTTCCCTCCGTTCTCTACCGGAGAAGTTAAAATGATGCGTGGCCAAAGCCGTCGTGAAGTAGGCCACGGCAACCTGGCCCAGCGTTCCCTGAAACAAATGATGCCCGGATCTGATTATCCTTATACCGTAAGGATCGTTAGTGATATCCTGGAATCAAATGGTTCCTCTTCAATGGCTACTGTTTGTGCCGGTTCACTGGCCCTGATGGATGCGGGAGTACCTGTGCCGAAACACGTGAGTGGGGTGGCTATGGGACTGATCACCAAGGGCGATAAGTTTGCGATCCTTACAGATATTCTTGGCGACGAAGACCACCTGGGTGATATGGATTTTAAAGTAACGGGAACCAGAGATGGTATCTGTGGTGTGCAGATGGATATCAAGGTTGACGGACTGAAAATGGAAGTGATGCAGCAGGCACTGGAACAGGCCCGTAAAGGTCGTTTGCATATCCTGGATGCCATGTACGAATGTATCCCCGCTGCCAGAGCTGATGTGAAGCCACATGCTCCAAGGATGGTGAAACTCTTTATCGATAAAGAATATATCGGTGCTGTTATCGGGCCCGGTGGTAAAGTGATTCAGGAAATTCAGCGTGAAACCGGTACAACGATCAACCTCGAAGAGATCAATAACAGGGGTGAAGTGAGCATCTTCAGTGTAAATAAGGAAGGAGTTGATAAAGCTGTTGACTGGATCAAGGGTATTGTTGCTGTTCCGACAGTGGGTGATACCTATGATGCCGTAGTGAAATCCATTATGCCTTTTGGTGCTTTTGTGGAATTCCTGCCCGGTAAACAGGGACTGGTTCATATCAGTGAAATCAGCTGGAAACGCCTTGAAACGCTGGAAGGTATTGTAAGAGAAGGTGATCCCATGAAGGTAAAACTGATTGGTACGGATCCAAAGTCCGGCAAATTCAAATTGTCGAGAAAGGCCCTGATCCCTAAACCTGACCAACAACCAAGGGAACAACAACAAACACCTCCCCAGCAGGAAGGATAATTTAAAATAATAATTCACATACCATAGCCTCAGCAATGAGGCTATTTTTATTTCGAAACTTTTAAGCAATGGCAGGATATATTCAGATTACATTTCAGCATATTAATCCCGAACAGCAGGAAATGCTGATCGCACAGTTATCTGCCAGTGGCTATGAGGGATTTGAAGAATCAGATCAGCTACTGAAAGCATTTATCATTCCGGATCATTATGATCAGGCGCTGCTTCAGGAGATCGCCGGGCAGCATCAACTCCTTTTTTCCGAGGAATACATCGCCGAACAAAACTGGAACAGCAGCTGGGAATCGAATTTTGAGCCTGTTATAGTGGATGATTTCACGGGTATCAGGGCTGGATTTCATGAGCCCATTAAGGGGGTAGAATATGAAATTGTGATCACTCCAAAAATGAGTTTCGGAACCGGTCACCATGCCACAACCCATATGATGGTGCAAGCCATGCGGGAGATTTCTTTTACTGATAAAACCGTATTTGATTTTGGTACCGGTACCGGTATCCTGGCCATCCTGGCGGAGAAACTGGGAGCATCAGCCATTACAGCCATTGATAACGATGACTGGAGTATCAGTAATGCTGCAGAAAACCTGGAGCGCAATCATTGCAACAGGATCCATTTGGGAAAAGCTGATACATTACCTTCCAATCAGGTTTATGATATTATCCTGGCCAATATCAATAAAAACGTCATCCTGGATCATTTTGCTTCCCTGAACCAGCAACTTGCTGAAGGGGGGGTATTGGTACTGAGCGGCCTCCTGGAAGAAGATGAGGCAGATATTATGGCAAAAGCCACGCAGTTTCCTTTATCGAGGGTGGGAAAAAAACTGAAAAACAGCTGGATCTGCTTAATATTCAAGCATTAACAGAAAGTAAAGCGGGGATTAAATTAATGTTACCAGAACCTGTTTTTACTTAATTTTGCCTTTCTCAGGACAGGTTTCTATGAATGAACTTTTGATGGTTATTCTGGCTTATCTGATTGGCAGCATTCCTTCTTCGGTTTGGGTCAGCAGGCATTTCTTTGATATTGATATCAGGGATTATGGCAGTGGCAATGCGGGTGCCACGAATACTTACCGCGTACTTGGTCCAAAATGGGGCACGGTGGTGATGGTGATGGATATGCTCAAAGGCATAATTGCCGTTAAGCTGGCCCTTCTTTTACCTGAATATGCAGACAGTGAAGTAAATCTTCAAAACCTCCAGACTGGTCTTGGACTGGCCGCCGTGATCGGACATATTTTTCCGATCTGGGCTGAGTTCAGGGGTGGGAAAGGAGTTGCTACATTATTCGGTCTGGTATTGGGTATTTCACCCTGGACAGCACTCAGCTGTGTAGGTATATTTATGCTGGTGCTTTATCTCACCCGTTTTGTTTCGCTGAGTTCAATTCTTGCCAGTATCGCTTTTCCGGTTTTCATTCTCGTGATATTTAATGTAGATAATCCGCTTTACCGGGTATTTGCCATTGCTGTGGCATTGATGGTCCTGCTCACCCATCAGAAAAATATCGGTCGTTTATTAAGGGGCAATGAGAGTAAAATGCCCATTTTCAGAGGACGTGACCGCCGGAGACAGCGGGATAACAACGCTTAAAAATTCCGGAAAAAACTTACCTTAACTGCAGAAATAATTTGATCTGGTACCAACCTGGTACAATCGTTGATCGTCATTGAAAAAAAATAATCATGGTAAGAAAACTCATTTTCATTTTTGTGGCTGGTGCTTTTGCTGTATCCTGCTCCACTAATTCTCTTTCTAATAAAAAGACACTGACATTATTGCCCGAATCTGAATTACAATCCATGGCCACCACCGAATACCAGAGCTTTTTATCAAAAAGCAAGGTTGTGGCTTCCACTTCCAACAGAGATGCGGATATGGTGAAGCGTGTCGGTAACCGGATCATCCGTGCCGTTGAAGCTTATTATGCAGAAAAAGGGATGAGTGATAAATTGGCTGGCTTTAAATGGGAAGTCAATCTGGTGGATGATGCTACCGTGAATGCCTGGTGTATGCCCGGTGGAAAAATTGTGGTGTATACAGGAATTCTTCCTATCACTCAAAACGAAGCGGCCCTTGCTGCAGTGATGGGACATGAGGTTTCTCATGCTTTATTGCAACATGGTAATCAGCGCATGAGCCAGGGATTGTTGCAACAATTGGGAGGAGTGGCGTTGGCCGTTGCGGTTTCCAATAAACCGGCAGAAACACAAAATTTATTCATGGGCGCATATGGCGTAGGAACAACGGTAGGTGTGATGCTTCCATTTTCCAGAAATCATGAACTGGAAGCTGATAAATGGGGTTTGATCTTTACGGCAAAAGCGGGCTATAATCCGCAGGAAGCGATCGGTCTTTGGGAGAGAATGGAAAAAGCCAGTAATGGACAGAAACCACCTGAATTCCTGAGTACCCATCCATCTGAAGGCAGGAGGATTGAAAAGCTGAAAGAACTGATGCCCGAGGCCCTCAAATACTACCAACCCATGAATGGAGGTAAATAATTAGCTGTTTTTAGCTAAAAAACCCGCCCAAAGCCTTATTGGGTGGGTTTTTTATTGAAAATGTGTGACAATTACACCTTTATTTTTTACCTTTGTCTCCCCATTGCTATGAGAACTCCGTTACAGACCCCCACCGGGTAAAACGGTTAACTCTAAAACAGTTACCAGGTATGTCTCAAACGCTGCTCGAAAAATTACAACTGGCCGACGAAAAGAATCTTTTAATCCAGGGTTTACCTTCCTCTATCGAGAAACAGTTCAGCAAATTATCCTTCGCCAAAAACATGACTCCCTTGCTGAAAAGCAGGAAGATTGATTTTGCCCTGGTGTTTGCCGTAAATGAAAATCAACTGAATGGCATCCTGAAAGATGTGATGCCCTCGCTGAAAGGAGAGTCTAAATTCTGGGTGGCTTATCCGAAGGCTACTTCCAAAATCGTTACTGACCTGAACCGGGAATGCAGTTGGAACCGCCTCACCTGCGAAGGATACGAAAGTATCGAAAGGGTGGAGCTGGACCATGTATGGACCGCCATGCGTTTTACCCGCTGTGATGAACAGCGTGGTGATGACGTGGTGCACAGCCGGAAAAGACAGTCAGTTGCGGTGGCCGAATAAGGCTCTTGATCTGATTTAAAAGGTTCGCTTTAAAGCGGACCTTTTTTTTTGATTGAAAGATGTTACTTTAATGGCCATTTTCAACTTTCAATTATCAATTGATGTCCCATATCAATATCGAAATAAAAGCCCGCTGCGCCGATCCTTCTTTGATCCGGAATTACCTTGTAACAAAGAATGCCGAATTACGGGGCACTGATCAGCAGACTGACACTTATTTCAATGTGCCCAATGGCCGGTTGAAACTGCGTGAGGGGGTGATTGAAAATAACCTGATCTATTATGAACGCGATAACCAGGCAGGTCCCAAACAATCTGATTTCAGGTTGGTGAAAGTGGAAGATGCCAGCGGTCTGAAAGCAGCGTTAACCGCAGCGCTGGGTCAGAAAGTAGTAGTGAAAAAGCAAAGAGAGATCTGGTATATTGACAATGTGAAGTTTCATATTGATGAGGTGCCCGGACTGGGCTCATTTATTGAAATAGAAGCCGGAAACCTGCTGGCTGATTTAAACCGTGAACAATTGCAGGAGCAATGTGATTTTTATATAAAAGCTTTCGGGGTGAAAGAAGCGGATCTGGTAGAGGTGTCCTATAGTGATATGCTGTTGACCGCCTCTATTTGATGATAACTGTACCTATCCGGCCAGCCAGGGCTATTTCCATTTCTTTTAAATGCTCATGGGTTTGGCGTAGTACATTGTACTCTTCAGGGCTATGCTCTTTTTCCATGTCCTGTTGATTTTCGAGTAACATCCGCCGGATTTTTTTCAGCTTCAGGTAATTAATGGCTGATTCTACCGCTTCATTGGTCTTATCCTCATCCATTTTGAGATACTTCATCAGGCGACTGTCATTGTCTTTGGCAATAGTTTGCATAAAATCCTCGTAGGATTGTTCAAACAATTGCAGGCTGTAACCGGTAGACTGGCTGTATTCTTTTCTCCAGTGATCGCTTTCGTCATATGGGAAATTGAGCAGGGAAACCGCAAAAGAACTGATCCGCTGATCAGGATGATAAATGAAAAAACTGCTGATGGCCGTGCCCGGATCAGACTGGTATTTTTCCCGGAATGCATGCATCAGTTGCACTACGTCTTTATTATCCAACAGGCTTTCATCCATCATTTCATCAAAAATATAATCAGCTACAAGCCTGGACTCATCCCATTTTTTGGCCCCATGTTCAAGTAACATTCTGGCCACTTCTTTTTCCTGCAGTTCATCTTTAAACAGCAGGTTGAATGTGGTTTCATCGAAATCAGTGGCTTCTGCCTGACGGGCATTTTCCTCCCTTTGCAGCGCATCATCAACCGGTTGTTTTCTTTCCTGAGTGCTGATCCGGTCTCGGATGAATTTATTCACCAGGGTATGCATGCCGGCCTCATCAATCTTTAAGAGCTGGGCACATTGACGGATATAATCCTGTTGTTTGGTGAAATCCTCCGCCTTATTGATTCTGGAAATGGTCTCCGCAATTCTGTTTACCACTTCCGATTTTTTCACAGAATCATTTCCTGCATCTTTCAGGGCGACTTCCAGCTGAAAAAGGATGACATCTTTTTTATTTCTGCTGATGAAATCAATAAAGGCAGCAGCACCCACTTTATTGACATAACTGTCCGGGTCATCTTTATCCGGAATCAAAACCAGTTTTACATTCAACCCTTCTTCCAGTGCCAGATCCAGTCCGCGCAGGGCCGCTTTTACACCAGCCGCATCCCCGTCATAGATAATGGTGAGGTTATTGGTGTATTTCCGGACCAGCCTTAACTGATCTGGAGTTAATGATGTACCACCGCTGGCCACCACATTTTCAATACCTGCCTGGTGTAGTGAAAGGACGTCTGTATACCCCTCTACCAGCAGACATTCATCGGCTTTATCAATGGCCTGACGGGCAAAATAAGAGCCATAGAGGATCTTGCTCTTGATATAGATTTCGTTCTCAGGAGTATTGATATACTTGGGTGCCTTATCATTGCTTTTCAGGATCCGGGCACCAAAGCCCAGCACTTTGCCACTGTGATTATGCACCGGAAAGATCACCCGGCCCCGGTAATTATCCTGAAGTTGTTCATTGCGGTTGGCAACAAGTCCGGATTTGATCAATAATTCCGGATTGTATTGCTTGGCGATTGCTTCTTTGGTAAAAGCGTCTCTTTGTTCAGGGGAGTAGCCCAATTGGAACTTGCGGATCACTTCCTCCCGGAATCCTCTTTCTTTAAAATAAGCCAGCCCGATATCCTGACCTTCCTCGGTTTCAAAAAGCACCCGGCTAAAAAACTGCTGGGCAAACTGATTGATGATATAGAGGCTCTCAGCGGCCTGCATTTGCTGCCTTTGCTCATCCGACTGAAAGGTTTCCTCGATCTCGATTCCGTATTTATTGGCCAGCCAGCGTAAAGCTTCGGGGTAGCTGTATTTTTCATGCTCCATGACAAAGCTCACGGCATTGCCACTCCGGCCACAGCCAAAGCATTTGTACAGTTCCTTGCTGGGAGAAACGGTAAAGGAGGGGGTTTTTTCGTTGTGAAAGGGGCAGAGACCCAGGAAATTACTTCCCCGGCGCTTCAGTTTTACAAAAGCCCCCACCACATCGATTATATCGATCCGGTTGAGAATTTGCTGTATGGTTGCCTGGGAAATCATCGGGTTTGGCGGAACTGCGAATATAATATAAGCTAACGGTTCTGGCCTGATTCAAAAAGCTGCTTTGGCAAACAGGGCCAGACTTTTTATTTTGTGTTCAAGTAAACTCCGGGCTATTTAGCCTGTCTTACACAAAACTATTGTATGAAAAAACAGCTTTTCCGTACTATTTTCTTACCCGTTTTCCTTTTGTTTAGTGTTTTCGTGCAGGCACAATCCCAATCCGGAACAGACTCGACCGGTTTACCTGGTGATCAGTTCAGCCTCCAGGGGGCGCTTCAATTGTTCAAGGACGCTGCCAGTATTGAAGATTTTGAAAAAGCCATCAACAATGAAGGTAATCATGTGAATAATCTGGATCTGAACGAGGATGGAAACACAGATTATGTAACAGTCATTGATAAATCGGAAAAAGATGCCCATGCTTTTATACTCCGGGCCCTTGTTTCGGAGAATGAAAGTCAGGATATTGCCGTCATCGAACTGGAAAAGACCGGAAAAGAAACGGCCGTGATTCAGATTCTCGGTGATGAGGATATTTATGGTGAGCAGGTGATTGTTGAACCGGCAGATGAGATGGAGCAGGCGAGCTATTTTTTTAATAACAACAGTAACAATAGCGGTCCCGATGCCGGGTTTGATTATTACAGTCCCGGTATCGTGGTGAATGTATGGTTCTGGCCATCCGTAAGGTTTGTATATGGCCCTGTTTACCGTCCCTGGATTTCGCCATTTCGCTGGGCTTTTTATCCCGTCTGGTGGAAAACCTGGAGACCCTTGGGCTGGGCAGTGTGGCACCCCTTCAGGGTCCGCTTTCACCCCCGTTATTCAATTGTAAGCACGCATCGGGTCGTTTTTGCGCATCGGGTTTATACACCTTTCCGTACAAGTTCTGTCACAGTCAGAACACGTCATTCCACTGCAGTTGGTAATTATCGGGTGACCCGTAAACGCACAACGGTAACTGGTCCGGCCGGAAATAAAACCACCGTCAGGAGAACTACGGTGAAAGGTCCAAATGGGGGAAGGGCTACCCGGGTGAAAGTGAGAAGGCATTAGTTGTATAAAAAATTATTGTAGAATCCAGTTCATCCCTGTTTTTATTTATTTCAGGATGAGCTTGGGAAAGAACAGAGGCAACGGTGTTTACCGTTGCTTTTTTTATTTGGCCAAAAATTATGAATGGACTGTCAAAAATCCCCCGCAGGTGTTAATCTGTGTTTTACCCGGCTGTTTAGTTTAGTGTTATTAATTATTCACAACTAAACACGCCTACATGCAAATTAAACTTATCAGTTTGGCACTCACTGTACTGATGACAGCTGTTTGTCATTCACAACCGAATCAGAAAAATCCGAACCTCCCATCGGGTCCTGGTAATAAAATTCCTTTAGCAACGGGGGCAGAAATTGAAAAACTGGCAATTTCTAAATCCAGTTTTGAATTTAAAAGTAAGAACGGCAAAGTGCAGATCGGCTATGCAAGGGGTAAACAGCCAAAGGATAATGTCCGGCCCATTCCAAAAGAAACCAATGAAGCGATGTGTTTGAGCAAGGAAGAAATACGGGGGCAGAAAATAGAAAACATGCAGACAATCATAGATGCCAGTAAGGCAACCCAGATTTTACCTGGTGCTGTTATTGACGGGGAGATGCTGCTCCGGTCCGGCGAATTCCAGTATGTAAAAATGAATAAAAGGCAGCCGATCTCTGTGAGCCTGGCCACCAATCAGGGAAGGGATTTTAAAACAACAGTGGAAAAGAAGGAAGGTAATAATCTGGAAGATGATCTCCGGTCAGCGGTGAATAAACTGAAAAGCCCATCCAATATTAAAAACATGCCCAATGTGAATTCCAATTCGGAAGTGATAGTCTCCACATTAGAAGAAAATACCGGATTGAAGCTCGGAGCCTCTTTCTTTTATATGGGGGTAAAAGCCGGTAATACGCTGAAGTTCTCCTCGAGTTCCTTCAAGTATATGTATGTGTATCAGTTTGAACAGGAATGTTTATCCATTATTGCCAATACCGTTTCTTCTCCTGCCGATCTTTTTACAGATGGCACGGGAAAAGATGACAATCTGTTATACATCAGGGAGGTAAAATATGGCCGCCGGTTGTATGTGATTGTAGAAGCAGAGCAGCAACTGGAGAGTTATTCAGACAGGCTGAAGGGCAGTCTGAACTGGGCCGTGGTTTCAGCAGAATTGAACCAGAATATTTCTCATTCCTCTAAATCCAGCCAGATCAATATCCGGGTGAATACACAGGGCGGATCTCCGATAGGCAGTTATACCATGAACAATATTCAACAGGTAATTGACAATTATTTCAAAAAGCCCTATCGGGAAATTGATATTGTCCCGATCGCCTATAAAATGACCTATATGGATGGGGAGCCGGTATCACTGGTATCGGATGCATTTCTGGACAGTAAGAACTGTCTGGACAAGACCAAGGTCAAGATCCGTCTGGCTTCCATAAAATGTATAAAAGCGCAAAACCCAAATAAAAATGAGGAAGTCTACGGCGGGGTCAACATTTTTTACCTCAATCCTTCCGGCACACAGGTAGGACCGGATGCCAGGACCCCGATTCCTCCGGTGGCCGACTTTCCATCGGGTCAGTTTCTATTCGGGGCCAAGGATAACCCTGTTTCATTGAGGACCGGAGGAGAAAAGGGATATGGGGAAAATGAACAGGGAAAATATGTGTCCTTTCTTTTACCCGATCTGGATATGAAAATAGATGTAAGGCCTTTTTTGAACGAAAAAGACAATGTGTTTAATGCGGATGATAAATTCATGACAGAAAATATCATGCGGAAAACAATCCGCCAGCTATTATTGGAAAATACCATGTCCTTTTCCTTTGAATTCAGGAAAAAAGAGGCGGTTATCAAGCTGTTTTTTGAGATCCTGCCGGAATAACTGACCCGGCTATAATATCGCTACTTTGATGAAAAATGCATGACCACCGGTTGTGCATTTTTCGTTGAATAATATTCCCGCCAAACTATTTGAATTTTCCAAAATTGGACTTACCTTACTGTCGTTCAAAAACCTGCGCATTTACCCCCATTCCGAATCCCCCTGAAAGGCAACGTTCTTATATTGTTTCACTATTAAATTTAATTGCCATGGTTCAGGTAGACATCTCACAGCTCACCTTAGAGTGCAATGCCTGGAGAGAAAAACTCCGTCAGTACAAAGAAGAATTTTCAAGGGATGAAATGAAGCTCCAGGAAACAGTTAAACAGGCGCTCTCCAAAGACCAGTTACAGGAAGTTGAACATCTCCACAACCAATTTCACATCCAGCTGATCAACATTCATGATCTGAAGCAATCCATCAAAACACACGACCGTAAAATGCAATTTGAAAAAGTAGCTTTTAACGGTTTCGTTAATGAAGACAGACTGGCCCGCCACGAAGAATTGCTGGCAGAGTACCAGCAACTGGAACAAACCCTTCTTGAATTGAGGGATGAGTTCAATCAATATCTCAAAAGGACACAGTAATAACTGCATCCGGACCGCAGGCAAATACAGCAGGGAAAATCAACCCATATGCTGAGCATTGTCATCCCCAGGAGGTAGGCTTGCGCCGACCTTTAAGGCTGACAAAACCATCTCTTCATCATTAAATTGAATTGCCATGCCAGAGTTTGATACCTCACACGTTAAAAATATTGTCTTGCTGGGCCATGCCGGCTCAGGCAAGACCACCTTAGCGGAATGCATGCTATACGAAGCCGGTATTATTTCCCGGAGGGGCAGCATCGCAGAACGCAATACCACCGGTGATTACCATGAACTGGAACAGGAAAGGGGAAATTCTATTTTCAGTAAGCTCCTGCATACCAAATGGCGGGGCTATAAAATCAATATCATTGATACCCCGGGTTATGATGACTTTGTTGGGGAAGTGATTTCCGCACTGCGGGTGGCAGATACCGGGGTCATGCTACTCAATGCCGTGATGGGGGTGGAAGTAGGAACGGATATCATCTGGGACTATACCGAACGTTTTAAAACCCCGATGATATTTGCGGTGAATAAACTGGATGATGATAACGCTGATTTTGATAAAACAGTCCGGGAAGCGAAAGCACATTTCGGAAACAATGTTGTCGTGGTACAATATCCCCGTCAGAGCGGGGCCGGATTCCATGAAATCATTGATGTACTCCGGATGACCCTGTATAAATTCACGGATGGGGGAGGGAAGCCCGAAAAAATGCCCATCCCTGATGAGGAAAAAGCAAAAGCGGAAGAACTGCATAAAGAACTGATTGAAGCCATTGCCAGTAATGATGAAACCCTGATGGAAAAATATTTCGATAAAGGGGAACTGGATGAGGATGAAATGAAAAACGGACTGAAAAAAGCCATGATCAATCATGATCTCTTTCCGCTTTTCTGTTTGTCTGCCGAAAGAAATATGGGCAGTGGCCGGCTGATGGGATTCATTGATAATGTTTGTCCCAGTGCCAATGAAATGCCTCCGCAAAAATCAAGATCAGGAGAAACCGTGACCTGTGATGCTGCCGGTCCGGCCTGTATATTTATTTATAAAACCACTTCGGAACCTCATGTTGGCGAGTTGTCATATTTTAAAGTGTATTCCGGTACGATCAAGAGCGGAATGGAACTCGAAAATGAAAGTACCGGTGTTACCGAAAAAATCAGTCAGCTCTTCCTGGTGGAGGGAAATAAAAGGACGGCTACCAATGAACTCGTTGCCGGCGATATTGGTGCCACTTTAAAGCTGAAGAATACACATACCAATAATACCCTGCATGCCAAGGGTAAGAACTACGAACTTCCTTCTATTGAATTTCCTTCACCCAATATGACCGTAGCCATTGAGCCGCTGAAAAAAGGAGAGGAGGAAAAATTATCGCAGGCCCTTCATCAGTTAAGAGAAGAAGACCCCACATTGATTGTGGAAGTTTCTCCGGAGCTCAAACAAACCCTGATCCATTGTCAGGGTGATATGCATCTGGCAGTAGCTAAATGGAAAATTGAACACAGCCATAAGCAGGAAATCAAATTTGAGAAACCCAGGATTGCCTATCGTGAAACCATCCGTAAAATGGCCGATGCCAGTTACCGGCATAAAAAACAAAGTGGTGGTGCCGGACAGTTTGGGGAAGTGTATATGCGGATTGAACCCTGGTTTGAAGGAATGCCAGATCCCAATGACCTGACTGTAAGGGGAAGGGATCAGCACGATCTTGACTGGGGCGGTAAACTGGTATTCTACAATTGTATCGTAGGAGGTGCTATTGATGCCCGGTTCCTGCCTTCTATTCTGAAAGGAGTGATGGAGAAAATGCATAACGGGCCATTAACCGGGTCTTATGCCAGGGATATCCGGGTTTGTGTATATGATGGCAAGATGCATCCGGTAGACAGTAATGATATCTCCTTTAAAATTGCGGGATTACAGGCTTTCCGTCAGGCTTTCCAGCAGGCAGATCCGCAGATCCTGGAACCCATTTATCATGTGGAAGTTCTTTGTCCGGATGACCTGACCGGTGCCGTAATGGGAGATCTGCAAAGCCGCAGGGCCATTGTGGAAGGGATTGACAGTGAGAATCATTTTCAGAAAGTGATTGCCAAAGTGCCTTTGGCTGAAATGGATGGGTATTCATCCTCTCTCCGTTCCATTACACAGGGCCGGGCCAAGTTCAGTATGCATTTCCAGGCCTATGAAGCTGTACCTTTTGAACTGCAACGCAAACTGATTGATGAGTATGCCAAGCATGCCAAAGAGGAATATGCATAATGAAAATTATTTTATACAAAAGAAAGGGCTGCCCATACCGGCAGCCTTTTCTTTTCATTGCTTAGTTTTACAGTATGAATGAATTGCCCGATCTTTCAGATCCCGGATGGTTTCTGTTAACCTCATTGATAGTTTTTGCAGTTGTGGTAGGCCGGTATTTTTTAATTTCCGGCATTTTCTACCTGGCTTTTTATGTCTGGCAAAAAGAAAAATGGCAGCCCCGCAAAGTGAATCAGCGGGCTTATCCGAAAGGACAGTTCCGCAAAGAGATCATCCGCAGCAGTATCACCAGTATTTTATTCGGAGTATCAGGAGCCCTGCTTTTATGGATGTGGCAAAAAGGGTACGCTAAAATTTATGAAGATATCCATGCTTATCCGCTCTGGTGGCTGCCACTGAGTCTGATGATTGCGCTGGTTTTACAGGAAACCTATTATTACTGGCTGCACCGGTGGATGCATATTCCTAAAATTTACCGGCTGGTACATGAATGGCATCACGACAGTCATATTTCATCTCCCTGGACTGCATTCTCATTTCATCCGCTGGAAGGACTGATTCAGGCCATTTTTCTGCCCCTCATTTTATTATTTCTTCCCATGAATGTATGGGTATTGGTGGGCATGCTGATGATTATGTCATTCAGCAGTGTCATCAACCATCTCGATATTGAAATTTATCCTGCCTGGTTTGCCAGAGTGCCCTTTGTGCGGACCCTGATCGGAGCCACGCATCATTCCCTGCATCACAAACAGTTTAAATACAATTATGGCTTGTATTTTACCTGGTGGGATAAATGGCTGAAAACGGAAAGCCCCGTGTATGATAAAATTTTCGAAGAGAAATCAACCGGTAAATAATCAGCGATCCCGGTACACGGCAATGGATGAAGTCTTATCATTCCATCCCGACAAATAGAATTTGGTTTTGGATTCTGTAATGGTATATGACTTTCCTCCAAAATTCGGATGTTCGTAGATCACTACCCTGAACCCGGCCGGTACCTGCAGAGAACTGATCGCATCATCGGGAAAATTCAATAAACTCATATTGCCATAAGTTCCCGGTAAAACAGCAACGGATTGTCCCCGGTAATTCTCATCTGTATAAATGATCACCTGCTGATTTCCGCCCGGAGGATTATTGCTTCCTCCATAATTACCACCACCCCCATAACGGCGTTCTTCCACCACAACGGAGGCAATACGGTCATTCATAGTGCTTGACAGACAGCTGCTGTTTTCAGTAATGGTATAGGAAGTGCCTGATAATTGTTCGTTATTGATAAAGACTTTGACCCGCAGGTTGGAGGGCACTTCAATTGAAGAAATATCATACCGGAACATGCCCAGTTTATCTCCCTGGTAATAACCGGGTCCGAGGTGAACACTATTACCCCGGTAATTACATTCTGTATAAAATGAAACAACGGCGTCTGTGTTATTCCCGTTGTTACCGCCACCATAATTTCCACCTCCATAATTCCCCGGGGTTGTGCGGTATTCGATGACAACGGATTTTATTTTGTCGTTGTAACTGCTGCTCAAACAACTTTGTGTCTGATCAAATGTATAAGAATAGCCGGAGGCATTATCACTGGAGGTGTACACTTTCACCTGCAGGTTTCCAAAGATGGAGAAGGAAGAAATATTCTCCCGCATATTGCCCAGTTGTGCCCCTGAATAAGTACCGGGTCCCAGGGTTCTGGAGAAACCTTTCGCATAGCAATCGTTATAAAAAACAACATAGTCATTGGCATTATAGCCGGGTGGGAGGGTGCTTTCCACTACAAGGGAAGAAGCCATATCGTTCCATTCATTATCCAGACAGGCCACTCCGGAAGAATAAGTCTTAGACTTTCCGCTGAAATTATCATGTTCGTAAATAGTAAGCTTTAAACCCGAAGGTACCTGAAAGGAAGAAAGCTGATCATTGTCAATCTTCATCTGGTAACCCCGGTAATTCCCGGCTTCCAGGTAATAGGATTTCCCCTGGTAATTACAATCTGCAAAAAGGGTGACATAGTTTTGTGCCGTACAGGTAAAAACAGACAGGACCGAAAAGGCCATTGCCGGAATAAGCGCAGGTTTCATAAAAAAGGTTTCTTTATTTAAAGGTACCAAAGTTCAGGCTTACGCACTAACACTAGGAGGTGAAACTGACACATTCCTTCAGTTCTTTTTCAGTATAAGCCACATTGTACTGTTTTAGTACATCTGCCGGAACACCATTCCATTGAGTTGGCTTATTTCCTGCATAGCCAATATCTTTTACCCCTTCTTCTGAAGTATAAAATCCGGTAGCGGTCAGGTTTCGCATCAGACTGAAAAAAGATACGCCCGGCTTGAGTTCCGGTTTATCTTTTGCCCTGTCCGGATAGGCAATCAGGTCCACCATTTCAATCTGCTGTGCTTTTGTACAATCTTTAAAAGCCTTTTCAAATTTTTTAAGACATTGCATATCCAGCCAGCGTAATCCTCCGCGCATAGGAACCTGGTGCTGTGGCATATCTTTTACAATAAACTCTATGAATTCAGGGACTTTGGCATCCGAAGCGCTGCCACTAACGGCATCCTTGGGAATAATAATATCTGCCAGAATGGTAATCGTGGCCATTTCTTCGGAAGTGAAATATTTTTCTTTGGCCAGTATTTCACGCTCATACTTTAACTCATCGGGATTGCGGTCGAGATTAAAAGTTTGATCATTGGCCTGCGGGCTCTCCGCTTTTTTATCATTGGAATTACAACCGGCAATGACGGCAGGGGTGGCCAGCGCCCCGGTGGCAATCAGCTTTAATGATTTTCTTCTGTCCATATATTTTTTATTTAGGCGGAACCTGTTGATTAAATATTCTGTTTTTTCATTTCATCAATGATATACTCAGAAGCCCGCATACTCAGGGCCAGGATGGTCCAGGTGATATTTTTATCGGCCTGACTTACAAACTGACCACCATCCACGCAGAAAAGATTTTTACAATCATGGGCCTGGCTCCATTTATTAAGGGCCGAACTTTTCGGATCATTCCCCATTCTGACGGTACCGGCTTCGTGAATAATTTCCCCCGGTTTGGATAAGCCCCAGTTATTCTTTTCATCATCATCGGCACCCCAGGTAATGATGGCCCCCATATTGTGCATTACTTCCTTGAAGGTTTCCTTCATGTGTTTGGCCTGTTTGATCTCATGCTCACTCCATTTTACATTGAACTTGAGTACCGGTATCCCAAAACGGTCAACCGTGGTTGGATCAATTTCGCAATAATTGCTCGCCAGCGGAATGG
>DAORJS010000025.1:5384-18355 GCA_035439185.1 Chitinophagaceae bacterium | reverse complement strand
CTTCATTTTCATGATATCAAAAAACTACTCGCTTCTTTCAATGCCCTGATTGAGCAGGGACATTCCATCCTGGTCATAGAGCACAATACCGATGTGATCCGCAGTGCTGATTGGGTGATTGACCTGGGACCTGAGGCCGGTGAGGCCGGAGGGGAATTGGTTTTTGCCGGTACACCGGCGACAATGGCAAAACAGAAAAAGGGACATACAGCCCGGTATCTCTAACAAGAGGCGCTGCAAAATCATTGATCGGAAATTCAGTTATTTGATATAAGAATTCCGGTCATACAATTCTTGATTTGCCTGTGATCCTGCTGTCATCAGTAAACCGAAAGCAATAGTAAGTTTACATTTTTTTTTCAGGGTATTTACTAAGTGTATTTCTATTTTGATTTCTTATAATTTTTTTAGGTTTGCATAAGAGTATTCTATTAAAGTAAATAGAAACAATTATCCACCCTTATGAAACCCACCTTAGTCCGCAAACTGTATTTATTTGCAATTGTGACAGGTCTGTTCTGTAGCAGCTTTCTACAGGCACAAAAGACATGGATTGGTGCAGGAGCAGGAGGTTCCGGCACAGATTTTAATAACGCATCCAACTGGAGTCCTTCGGGTGTTCCCGGCCCGGGTCATAATGTGGTAATTGCCATTACCTCTGATGCCACTATTACACTTTCTTCCAATGCAACAATCAATAACCTGACTTTTACCGTCAGTGGCAATAATGATAACGCAAAATTATCGGTGGGTTCAAATACATTAACTGTTAATGGAACGGCACTGATCGATATCCTGTCAGGAAATTCAAATACTGATATTCAAATAGGCGTCAATGGTGGTACTTCGGCCGGTATCATTGATTTTAGGGGGAATGTTTCCTTCGGCCCCACGAATCGCGGAGATGGGATGGGCTGGATGGGGAATGCAAACAGTAAGATCATTTTCAGGGGAGATCTGACACTGGGTCAGCGTGCATTTGTAAATGTGAGTAATACTCCGGGAACCATTGAATTTGACGGAACCGGTTCACAAACCATCACCTGGAACAATACTTCCTATTACTGTGAATTCAATAACGTAGTAATTGGAAATGCCAATAACCCAACCGTGAATATAGTTACCGGTACTGCGGCTCCTGATAACATACTCGGGAATCTCACCCTGAATGGAACATCAGTATTGAATCTGGGAACCAGCCGGTGGAATGGCGGTACCAGCGGTGGTGGTACCGGTAATGCAGGTAGCTTAACCATCAACGGAAATGCCGTATTGCAACTGGGCAATAATACAGGAGGGCAAAGCGGAAGTAATTTCCCCATGCGTTTCAGTACGGTTTCAATCAGCAGTAACAGTCAGGTGGAATATAATATTACTTCAGGTCAGACTATCTATGCCCTGCCTTCACCTGGTTATGGTCATCTGGCAATAAATAATGGCACAAAATCAGCCGGTGCAAATCTGCTGGTCAGGGGGAATCTGGAAATAAAATCCGCAGCTACATTTAATGCCGGTGCCTATACGCATTCTATCGGGGGCAATTGGATCAATAATGGCAGTTTTAATGCCGGTTCAGGAACCATTTTGTTTAATGGATCAGGTGCTCAAGCCATCAGCGGATCAGTATCTACTACTTTCAATCATTTTACTGTTAATAAGACAGCCGGTGCACTGACTCTGAACAGAACCACCAGTATTTCAGGAACCGGTACTTTTACCGCAGGTATCGTTAACAGCACAGCTGCCAACCTTCTGGTATTTACTGATAATGCTACTGCCACTGGTGCGAATAATGGCAGCAATCCATCTTATGTAAGCGGTCCGGTTCGTAAAATCGGGAATGATGCTTTTGTATTTCCGGTTGGCAAAGCAGGCGCCGGTTACCGCTATTGCGCTATTTCAGCTCCCCTTCCTTCCAATACCAACGATGTATTTACGGCTGAATATATGCGGGCGAGTGCAGCACAAATGGGCCCGATGACTTCCACAGGATTGTCGCATGTGAGTAATTGTGAATACTGGAATATTACAGAGGATGGGCCCAATTCACCGGCTACAAATATTACCATCAGCTGGAACGGATACAGTAACTGTAATTCGGCAGCATATGTAACGGATCTCACCACACTGGTGATGGCCCAGTTGGGTGTTGCCGGCTGGGATAATCATGGAAAAAACAGCAGCAGCGGTACTGTATCTGCGGGCAGCATCACCTGGAACAATATCTCATCATTTGGCGGTTTCGCACTGGGCAGTACCAGTGGGGCCACTAATCCTTTACCGGTAAAGCTGGTTAATCTTAAAGCTTATCATTCCGTTGCTGTCAATGTAATTGAATGGACAAATCTTACAGAGTCTGGTGTCATTTCTTATACCCTGCAACGGTCATCCGGTGATGATCAGTTTCTGGATATTTTAAAAATTAATCCGCGTACACAGTCCGGTGACCGGCAGGATTATGAGGTAACTGATCCTCATCCGCTGACTACCGGGTTATATCGTATTTTGATAACAGAAACTAACGGGGCTGTTCGGTACAGTCCTGTTGTAAAGGTTCAACTGGCCACCCCGGCTGAGGCGTTGAGTGTATTTCCCAATCCTGTACGGGGGTCAAAGATTTCAGTTCAGTTTACGGGTAAAAAGGAGATATATAGTGTAAAATTGTATGCTGTATCCGGAAAATTAATACAAACAATGAATTGGAACCATCCGGGTGCCATGATGACAAGAGTGCTGGATTTGCCACCGGGTTTACCGGCCGGTCAGTATTTCCTTGAAATGAGCAGTCAGACTTCACAATACCGGAAAACACTGATTCTTCAATAATTTAATTATAACTGGGTGATCAGATGAAGTAGATCCTGTTTTTGTTTCTTACTGACCGGGATCCTTTCTCCGCAGATTATCACATGGTCTTCATCAATCAGGTCTATTTTACTGACATTTGCCAGATAACTTCTGTGCAGCCGGAAAAAGCCAAATGGCAGCAGTTTTTCTTCAATCACACCAAGGGTGGTACTGAGTGTGAATTTTTCCGCTGAAGTTTTCACCAACGTATAATTGCTTTGGGCTTCGGCATAAATGATGTCGGCAGGCTGCAGCTTGATCAGTTTGTTTTTGCTCCGGATAAACAGGTGTTTATTGACCAGGTAGGTATCAGGATTTTCCGCTGTCACTATTTTTTCAGCTTGCTGTTCAAAACGGTGAAATGCCAGTTCAATAGCAATCTGTAAATCCTTTTCGTCAAATGGTTTTAGTATATATCCATCCGGATTAACCTTTTTAGCCCGTTCAATGGTTTCCTGATCTGCATAGGAAGTAAGAAAAATAACCGGAACTGATTTCTGACGTTTTAATCCTGCGGCTAACTGAATACCGTCAGCCCCCCGTCCAAGATTAATATCCATCAAAATCACATCAGGTTCGCATTGCAGGTATCTGGCATTTACCTCATCCGGATGAATGACTTTGGCGGCAACATGGTACCCCAGATCTTCAATCGTTGCCGCTATTTCATCAGCTATGATGGGTTCATCTTCCACAATCATAATTCGTAGTAATGACATATTTCAGATTGATACTTTTTGATAATGATGAATGTGTAGCCTGAAGCACAACCCTGATTCATTTGAAACATAAATTTCAGCAGATAATTTAGTGGCCAGGGACTGGATCAGCTTCATGCCAAATGTCCGGCTTTTTTCAAGTTCAAAACCAGGAGGCATACCGGGGCCGTTATCTACTACTTCCAGTATAAGTATACGATCTGTTTCTTCCAGCCTGATATATAATTTCCCCTTTTTCTGTCCGGGAAATGCATATTTGTAACAATTGGTGACCAGCTCATTGATAATCAGCCCCAGGGGAATGGCTGTGTCAACATCCAGATTCAGGTTATCGCAGATGATCCGGCTATCCACTGTTTGCTGATTATTTCTGAAAGTTTGCTGAATGGTAGCCAGCAGATCATAGAGGTACTCTGACATATTTACTCCGGAAAGATTATCCTGCTGATATAATTTCTGATGAATCAGGGCCATACTTTTTACCCGGTTCCGGCCTTCACGGACAGCCTCCTGTGCTTCAGGATTTTCAATCTGACGGCTTTGCAGATTCAGTAGTCCGGAAATAATCTGTAAATTATTTTTTACACGGTGGTGAATTTCCTTTAAAAGGACTTCCTTTTCCTGTAACGAATTTTCAATCATCTGTTTCTGGTGGTTCAAAAGATCTTTCTGTCTCCGGTTATTGCGATAGGCATAAAATGCAAGTCCGGCCAATGCCAGAAACAAAACAGTAGCAAGTATAAAATAATTTCTTTCTTTTCTGCTCCTTTTCAGGGCTGCTTCTTTTTCGATGCCTTCTTTATTCAGCACTGAGATGGTAGCTTCTTTTTTTGAAGTTTCATACAGGGCATTCATTTCATTGATCTGTCGGAGGTTTTCCTCATTCAGTAAGCTGTCCTGAATAGCGGAACTGTTCCTGATAAAATTATAGGCCTGATTATAGTCACCGCTTTTCTCATAACACTCAGCCAGATTATGATAATAGTTTGCCAGTAATTCCCGTCGTCCCGATGAAGCGGCCAATAAGACACCTTTGTTGAACCAGCCGATTGCTTCACGGTAGTTTTGATAGTGAAGGTTCAGGTTACCCATTCCTTCGTAAATACTGAACAGGGGCTCCTTATAACTGATCCGGTTGGCCATTTCGAGGGCGGTTTGCAGATTTTCTTTTGCATTTTCCCATTGAGCCAGGCCCGCAGCTGCCACAGCGGCATTGGCCAGGCTGTTGATTTCATCTTTGGATTTGCCAAGGAGTCTGGAGAGAATCAGGGTTTGACCGGCATACCATCCGGCACTGTCGTATTGCTGCTGGTACTGATAACAACTGCCAATATTCATCAGGCTGTTTAATTGTCCGCTGCTGTCACCCATTTGTTTTTTCAGTATTAAGGACTGCTGGTAATAGCGGATCGCATTCCGGTAATCTTTTCTGGCCCTGTATATGAGGCCGATATTGTTATAAGATTTGGCAATAAGATTTTTTTCACCTGCCTGCTCACGGATTCGAAGGGACTCAAAATGATATCTCAATGACAATTCATAGATACCTCTCAGATAATAAGCGATGGCGATATCGCTTACGGTATTGGAGAGCAATAGCGTTTCCCCTTCCTTTTCAAAGATATTTTTGGCTTTATTCAGAAAGTAAAGACAACTATCGAGATTGCCTTTTACATCATAAGCCACTCCAGCCAGTTTATACCATTCGCCGGAACTAACGGGAGATTTAAGCCGGACTGAGAGTGCCAGTCCGAATGTAGTCAGCTGCAGGCATTTATCGGGATCATCTTCTGCCAAAGCGGTGGCCTGTTTTTTTAGTAGCTGAAGTTTAATACTGTCATCCGGTAACCTTAATACCGAATCCACCGTTTGCGAAAAAAGGGGACAATGGCCCCCTTTAAAAAATAGCAGAAATAAACCTGAATAAAGTATAAAACGCATGCAGAGCTTAAAACTAATGAATCCCCGGGAATTCAAAACGAGCTATTGTAAAGATGATACATGATAGGTTTCATCACTCAGCGATCGGTGGAGTATCAGGGTGGTATCATCCTTTTTCTCAATTGCAATTTTCAGGATGCCGCCCATATTCAGTTGGCCGTCCTCAATGGTCCAGTTTACTTTGGCGCCCCCTTTGTCCTCACAGGTACCGTCATTGTATAATTTAAAAAGGTGGTAATCCTTGCTTTCGTCTGCTGTCAGCATTTTTCCTTTCAGCCAATCAGTCAGCCGTGCATCCTGACCTGTGGCTGCAGGAGCAGAGATGACCGTTTCATTCGCCTCCGGCTTTTTATCAGCCGAAGAATTTTTGCAGGAAATAGCGGTTAAGACAATCAGCAGGATGGTGGTGTTTTTTTGAATAGGAGACATCATTTTTATTTTAGCGGTTTGAAATCAATCTGGCAGAATAAAAAGGTTTAACGGTTAATGGTTTTCAATTCCGGATCAGTATTTACCCCAGAGGGTTAGCGTGGCATTTCCACGGTTACTGCCCATGGTTTCATAACTGAAATCAACTTTGGTAATTCTTCTTTCTCCGCCGGGGAGTTCAATCGTTCTGCTGTGTCCGTTTTCACGGATCATACTCCTGATGGATACATCAAACTTGTCGCCGTTATCAAAATATACTTTCATGTCATTGATTTTTATCGGCGCTCCGGTTACTTTAAAGTAAATGCCTTTATACCATTTGTCCGAATTTACGGTGATTACATCATGATCAGTGCCGTACCTTACAGAACGGCTGCCAAGCACTTCCCATGCAAAGGGTTGTGCGGTAAGAATATGGTGATTTCTTTCTGCCACAGGGAGCGGGCAGGTAAACGAATACTGACTTCCGATGATTAAAAGGGCAATAATAATACGTGATTTCATGTGACAGGTTTTAGGTGATTGATACCGTAAACCTATCCTGAAAACATTTACACGACAAGGAGATTTGAGCCAACGGACGAATATTTGATTGGGCAGTCACTCTTTCCGAGGCATCAACGGAGCTTATCCAGACTTTTCACCAGCTTCTCATCCTTACGGATATCACGGAAGGCCATGAAATAGCCAGCCAGCACTGCAACCGGTAAAATGCAAAACAATGCCAGTGTGCTTTTGCTGAGTTTATTCAACTGTGTGATATATAATACAAGCGTCAGTAAAGAGAGTAATACCCCAATCAATGATAGTTTGATCTGCATCTGGCGGTCTTTATACAGAAAGATCGTAACCGCGGATAGTACCAATGATGCGCCGGTGAGGATCAAGAGGAGGAAATGACTATCCGCTTTTAAAACCTTATCCACTTCCAGGCCTTTCTCGATTCCTTTGCCGGTGGCAAAAGGAAACATAAAACTCAGCAGGGCTGCTGCAGTGGCAAGTAATAACCAGAGCGTTTGTTTTCTTTGTATCATAACTGTTCCTTCTTATAATAAAAGTCAATTTCGGTTTAACCCAGTTCAGGGTATAAGGGAAATTGCTGCATAAATGATTTTACTTCCTGTTTCACGCCACCGATCAGCGCTTCATCATCTGCATTCATCAGCACTTTATCTATAAACTCCACTACGGTTTCCATATGTGATTCCAGCATGCCACGGGTGGTAATGGCGGGTACTCCTACCCGGATACCGGAAGTAACAAAGGGTGATTTGTCGTCAAATGGTACCGCATTTTTATTCAGCGTGATATGGGCTTTGTCCAGGGTTTCCTGGGCTTTTTTACCTGTGATATTCTTATTCCGGAGATCAATCAGCATCAGGTGATTGTCTGTTCCGCCACTGATGAGGTTATAACCGCGGTTCACCAATGCTTTGGCCATGGCCTGTGCATTGGCAATCACCTGCCGGCCATAAGCAGTAAATCCATCAGCCAGTATTTCACCAAAAGCAACAGCTTTTGCCGCTATCACATGTTCAAGCGGACCACCCTGTGATCCCGGAAATACAGCCAGATCCAGTAACTGACTCATGGTTCGCAGGTTTCCCTTGGGATCTTTATATCCCCATGGGTTTTCAAAATCATGCCGAAGCATGATGATACCGCCCCGGGGTCCACGCAATGTTTTATGGGTAGTGGAGGAAACAATATGGCAATGATCAAATGGATCATTGAGCAAACCTTTGGCAATAAGTCCTGCCGGATGCGCGATATCCGCAAAAACAACAGCACCGATTTCATCGGCAACTGCACGGATGCGTTTATAATCCCAGTCGCGGCTATAAGCAGAAGCCCCGCAGATAATCATCTTTGGCTTTTCAGCCCGGGCCCTGGCTTCCAGTTGTTCATAATCTACAATACCTTCTGCCGTTACGCCATAATGAAGCGCCTGATAAGTTTTGCCGCTGAAATTAGCCGGACTACCATGGGTCAGGTGACCGCCCATGCTCAGGTCAAGTCCCAGAAATTTTTCACCCGGTTTCATCACGGCCAGAAACACAGCTGCATTGGCGGAAGCACCACTATGCGGTTGAACATTGGCCCAGGTGCAATTGAATACTTTTTTCAGCCGGTCAATCGCAAGATTTTCTATTTCATCCACAATTTCACAGCCCCCGTAATACCGCTTACCGGGGTAACCTTCTGCATATTTATTAGTAGGCACCGTACCCATGGCCTGCATCACCTGCAGGGAGGTAAAATTCTCTGAAGCGATCAGTTCAATACCATGACGCTGGCGGTCCAGTTCCCGGTTGATAAGGTCAAAGACCTGTGTATCTTTCTGCATGGCGCAAAATTAAGTGAGCGGGATTAAAATCCGCTACCAAACTGTTCAGACCTGTTTATTTCAAAAGTATTACTTTCGTTGGCTTTTGATTAGTAATCCCCGGGGTTTCCCGGGTCAACCAACCCGCTTATCATGAAGGCGATTATACCCGTAGCCGGTGCCGGTACCAAGCTGCGACCACATAGTTACACTCAGCCCAAGGCCCTTATTCCACTGGCTGGTAAAACGGTTCTCAGCATTATTATTGACCAGTTGAAAGAAGCCGGTATTACCGAATTTGTTTTTATTGTGGGTTATCTGGGGGAGAAGATCCAGGATTATGTAAAAAGCAAGTACCCCGAGCTCACTGCACATTATATTCATCAGACAGACAGACAGGGTGTCGGACATGCCATCCGCCTCACCCGTAACATCGTGAACAACGAGGAAGTATTTGTGGTATTAGGAGATACCATTTGTGAATATGATATCAAAGAAGTAGTGGCCAGCCCTTTTTCCATGATCGGTGTAAGAAAGGTGGATGATCCCCGTGAATTCGGGGTGGCTGAGCTGGATGAAGAAGGAACGATTCACCATGTGGTGGAGAAGCCCCAGATACCCAAATCCAATATGGCCATGGTGGGGGTGTACAAAATCCGTGAATCAGAACAATTATTTCAATGTCTGGAAACCAATATCCGGCAGGGATTAAGGACGCATGGAGAATACAGCCTGACGGATGCACTGGATTGTATGATTAAAATGGGCTGCCAGTTTAAATCATTCAAAGTAGAAAGCTGGTTTGATTGTGGTAAAAAAGAAACATTGCTCGAATCAAATGCCACCCTGCTGAAAAAATTTGATCCCGTTGTAGATACAACCCCCTTTATCAATACGGTGATCATTCCTCCGGTCAGTATTGGCACCGGTTGCAATATCAGGAACAGTATCATCGGCCCCAATGTAGCCATCGGTGATAATACCACCATTGATTATTCTATCATCAAGGATTCTATTATCGGGTCTTATTCCAATCTTTTTGATATTGTATTGAATGCCTCCGTCATCGGAAGCGATACCAATCTCCGTGGTGAAAGCCGCTCGCTGAATATCGGGGATAATACGAGCATCGATCTTGGATAGGAATTGATATTAGGAATTGGGTATTTGGTATTTAGATCTCTGATAGTTTGAAATATTCACTTAATATCTAATCACCTTAATATCCTAATATCTTAATATCAAAATATCCTAATATCGCTATATCTTACTATCTCACCCCTCAATCTCTATCTTTGCCCCTGTAAAAGTCTTCGGCCACTCGCCGCCTGACTAACGACTAATGACTAAAGACTAACGACTTCTCTATGGAATCATTCTCCAATAGAATTACACAACTTTTCGGGATACGCTATCCCATCATCCAGGCCGGAATGATCTGGGCCAGTGGATGGAGACTGGCCAGTGCGGTAAGTAATGCGGGGGGACTCGGAATCATTGGAGCGGGATCCATGTATCCGGATGTATTACGGGAACATATCCGGAAATGTAAGGCTGCTACGAGGCAGCCATTCGGAGTGAATATTCCCTTGCTCTATCCCGATATTGATCAACATATAAACATCATCATAGAGGAAGGGGTAAAGATAGTTTTCAGTTCAGCGGGGAATCCCAAAACCTGGACTTCCATTCTCAAAGAAAAAGGAGTGACGGTTGTACATGTGGTAAGCTCATCCAAATTTGCACGCAAAGCAGAAGAGGCGGGTTGTGATGCGGTGGTGGCAGAAGGCTTTGAAGCCGGCGGGCATAATGGACGGGAAGAAACCACCACCCTGGTACTGGTTCCTGCTGTGGTGGAAGCCGTTAAAATTCCGGTAATTGCTGCCGGCGGAATTGTAAATGGCCGGCAAATGCTGGCCACCATGGTGCTGGGTGCGGAAGGGGTACAGATGGGTAGCCGCTTTGTAGCCAGTGAAGAAGCCTCCTCCCATATCAATTTTAAAAATGCAGTGATCAGCCTGGAGGAGGGCGATACCCAACTGGCTTTAAAACAACTTACCCCGGTCCGGTTGATCAGGAATGCTTTTTATGAGCAGGTAAAGGCTGCTGAACTAAGGGGGGCAGGGGTGGAGGAATTGCAGCAAATCCTGGGTCGCGCCCGGGCCAAAAAGGGTATGTTTGAA
This sequence comes from Chitinophagaceae bacterium, assembly GCA_035439185.1. GTDB lineage: Bacteria > Bacteroidota > Bacteroidia > Chitinophagales > Chitinophagaceae > JJ008. Next base: position 7,910 of record DAORJS010000025.1, on the reverse strand, counting down.
GGAGATATGCAGGAAGGAGAGCTGGAAATCGGACAGGCAGGGGCCTTGCTGGATCGTATTTTACCGGCTGCGGAGATCGTAAAAAAAGTATGGGAAGAGTTTATGAACGGTTTGGCCGAACCATTGAAAATGCTTTAATTTTACCAGTACCATCCAAAACGGGTCTGTGCTGAAGGGTTTTTGACAACCATTCAAATCGTTTAAAATGAAACAAAAACTTTTTTTACTGGGTTTCAGTCTGCTGGGTTTTGTTGCCGCTAAAGCAACAGAGATCGGTCCCGGCGATGGTAAGAAGGATGATGTAAACGGAGTGATTCTGCATTCAGAGACGAAGAAGCCACTGAAGGATGTGAGCATTACGGCTTACAATATAAGCAAGAAAGAAAAAGTGGTTCTCTCTGATGAGGATGGAACTTTTTCATTTGATGAACTGAAACCCGGCACCTACAAGTTTGTATTTGAAAAAGCCGGATTCCGGAAAGCCACCAAGGAAAAAGTCGTGGTGAAAACGGATGAAGCCTTCCAGATGAGTATTGAGATGATCGAAAATGATGTTTTTGATATCATGCCTTCTCCCGGAAGTTTCGGGGGGATGTAATTAAATAAATAGGAAATTAAAAAGTCCCGCCTTGGCGGGACTTTTTAATGGAAGGGCTGTCTAAAAAGTGCAGTGATTGATCCATAAAAAAACTGTCACATTTTATATATTTAATGTGACAGTTCTTTGATTAATTCTTATTTCATGATACGGTTACATATTGCTCTTAATCCAGGTCCATATCAAAATCATCATCTGTTTTCTCGATTTTGAATTTGGGGTGTTTGTCCAGAAATGACCGGTATTTTTCAGCCACCTGATCCGCTGCTTTTTTACCATTGATCAGCAGTTCCCCGTTTTTATGCTGCAGGGTATAGTTCCCTTTTTTATTAATCAGGCCGTCTTTGTCCAGTCCGTCCACAAAGCCCTTGTATTCTTTCACTTCCTCTTTGGCTTTTTCAATCTCCTTACGGGCATTAGCCAGTTCTTTTTCGATATTGGGTTTGATATCTTTCAGTTCTTCAGTCATTTTCTTCAGATCCTCTTCCATTTTTTTCATATCAATCTCCTGCACTTTTTTCAATTCCTCTTTCATCTTATCCATATCAATTTTAGATAGAGATAATTCCACTTCCTGTTGAATTTTTGCCAGATCCAGTTCTTTCATGGCTTTGTTCACTTCTTCCTGAATCTTCGCCATATCCACGCCTTTCATGGCCTCGGTGATTTCTTCTTTGATTTTATCAAAATCTACTTTGGCCAGTGAGGTTTTTATTTCTTTTTCAATAGCGGCTACATCAATCTCTTTCATGGCCTTCTCGATTTCCAGTTTCAGCTTATTGCCATCCAGTTCCTTCATCGCGTCTGCAATTTCCCGGCTGGCCTTTTCCATCTCTTTTTCAAAATCCACCCGCTCCAGTTCATCCAGTACCTCATCCAGGTCACGGACTTTTTTATCCCGGTCAGATTTTTTAGTCTTCGGTGTGGTGTCGTTGCTGCTTTGTTCATAACGACCACCCTGCTGTTGTTGTCCCCAGGAAACGAGGCCAATCGTCAGCAAAATGGCAAATGCGGCGAGCAGGAGGGGGCTGTGTTTTTTCATGACTGCTTTCATACTTTCTTTTTTTTCAGTTAAAGGTTTTGTTTTCCACGAAATACTTCGTATCAAATATACGATTGAATTCGTATTTATGTTACAAAGTTTCAGGAAAAGGACTTTTTTAACATTTGCTGACTGATGGAAAAGGCGTTAAATCAAATAAAGGTGCAATCGGTAATCCTGGCAGATATTCTGGATATCGTATTGAAACACAACGTCAGATATTTAGAATTGTGGAGATCCTCGTAAGAGCCACAGATCAGGACAAGTAGCCACTAATTCACGAATAGGATCATTTGCATATATAGGCTTAGCCATAGCGCTGTCGTAATATTTCGTGCATTCGTGGCCTATTTATTATTAAGAGCCACGGTTCAAAAAGAGTAGCCACTAATTCACGAATAGGATCATCTGCATATAAAAGTGTGGCCTTAGCTCACCGGTATTATTTCGTGCATTCGTGGCCAATTTATTATTAAGAGCCACGGATCAAAAAGAGTAGCCACTAATTCACGAATAGGATCATTTGCCAATATAGGCTTAGCCATAGCTCTGTCGTAATATTTCGTGCATTTGTGGCCTATTTATTATTAAGAGCCACGGTTCAAAAAGAGTAGCCACTAATTCACGAATAGGATCATTTGCATATAAAGGCTTAGCCATAGCTCTGTCGCAATATTTCGTGCATTCGTGGCCTATTTATTATTAAGAGCCACGGTTCAAAAAGAGTAGCCACTAATTCACGAATAGGATCATCTGCATATAAAAGTGTGGCCTTAGCTCTCCGGTATTATTTCGTGCATTCATGGCCAATTTATTATTAAGAGCCATGGATCAAAAAGAGTAGCCACTAATTCACGAATCTTATTCGTGAATTAGTGGCTTTTTT
>DAORJS010000025.1:0-5284 GCA_035439185.1 Chitinophagaceae bacterium | reverse complement strand
TCAAAAAGAGTAGCCACTAATTCACGAATCTTATTCGTGAATTAGTGGCTTTTTTATTGGTAGTAAGGATATTAATTGCTGGATCTGTTGATAGAACCGTGGCTTCTTCCCGTCAGTTTTTTCGGAAAGCCCAGCGCAGCATCTCTTTCCAGCTTGTTTTTTTACCGTACATGAGGATACCGGTACGGTAAATTTTAGCGGCAAACCAGGTGGTGAAAACAAAACCGGCGATCAGCAGCCCCATACTCAGGGCCAGTTGCCATACCGGAACTGTACCAGGAACCCCATAAGGAATCCGGGCCATCATCACGATGGGGGAACTGAGGGGGATGATAGATCCCCATACGGCAATGGGTCCGGTTGGATCATTCACGGCCGTGGTCATGAGTACAATGGAAATGATCACCAGCATGGTAACCGGGAAGCTGAGTGATTGCGCTTCTCTTACATCTTCATTGATGGCACTGCCAATGGCACCATAAATCGAAGAGTAAAAAAAGAAACCACCCAGGAAGTAAAAAGCAAAACAGAAAAGAGTCAGCGGTAAATTAACACTGGTGAAGATGGTTTGAATACTGCCCACAATCTGGTTTGCAGCTCCGCCACTCCCGCTGCCGGTGAGATTGGCTGTTACATTATAAATGACAAATACAAAAGCGATCCATAGCAGGAACTGGGTCAGCGCTACCAGTCCGATTCCGATGATTTTTCCCAGCATCATCTGGAAAGGTTTTACCGAGGATACAATGATCTCCGCAATCCGGTTGGTCTTTTCTTCCATTACACCCATCATTACCTGTGATCCGTAAATCAGGATAATAAAATAAATCAGGAAACCACAGGCCATACCAATACCGCTGGACAAACCGGCATCCATCTTTTCATCCTTTTCATTCACTGCTTTTACCTGGATACGGTTGAGCGCCAGGATCTGTCTTTTACCGGCATCAATTCCCAGATTCTCATTCTTTACTTCATCCCAGATCCGGTTCACTTTAGCTTCCACGGCAGATTCAACTGCTGCACCGTATGATTTATTGGCTTTGAGCACAAGGTTACTCGGAGCGGCTGTTTCCCATTTCAGAGCGGGAATAATCAGCAGGGCATCATAACCGGATGCATCATAATCATAGGCCTTCCCGGCATCGGTTTTTACGAGGTCCATAATGGAGCTTTGGTCTGCCTGGTTTTGAAGATTCAGTTTTTGACTGGTAAAAAATCCGGAAGAATCCAGCACAGCGATCTTCAGTTGCTGTCTTGATTTTTCAGCAATATACCCGGTACCGAATATCAGCAACAGATAAAGTATCGGGAAAAGCAGGGTACCGATGATAAAGGTTTTTTTACGAACCCTTGTCATGTATTCTCTTTTGATGATCAGGAATGTCTTGCGCATATAAAGTAGTTGATAGTTCGGTTAAATGGATTGAAACTGACGGGCTGCCGGGCTGCTTTCCACCAGCCGGATAAAAATATCATTCAGGGTTGGCAGTATTTCCTGGAAGGAGTGAATGGCCACCTGATGGGTAATCAGGTATTGTAATACATCGTTGGGCGTCTTGCCTTCATGGATTCTAACCACTGCATCGGTTTTGCCGCTATTCACTATTTCAAAAGGGGCATTTCCATTCAGTGCAGGGATCAGATCGGAGCTGCCAATGCGGAAAAGATTTTCCTTGAATTCCTGTTTCACCTGGGCTACCGTGCCATCAAGGATTTTTTTCCCTTTGTTCACCAGTACAATATGATTACAGATTTCTTCCACCTGTTCCATCCGGTGTGTACTGAAAATGATGGTCGCACCATTTTGAGCCAGTTTAAAAATCTCGTCCTTGATCAGGTTACTGTTCACCGGATCCAGTCCGCTGAAAGGCTCATCCAGGATCACCAGTTTGGGTTGGTGCAGAATGGTGGTGACAAACTGCAGTTTCTGACTCATCCCTTTGGAGAGGTCTTCCACTTTTTTATTCCACCAGGATTCCATTTCAAATTTCACAAACCACTCTTTGATCCTGGCCTGGGCTTCGCTGCGGCTGAGTCCCTTGAGCTGTGCCAGATACATGGTTTGTTCACCGATCTTCATTTTTTTATACAGTCCCCTTTCTTCCGGCATATATCCAATCTGTCCCACATCATTAACCGGATCAAACTTTTTGCCATCAAAAATGATATTTCCTTCATCCGGGTAAAAAATGCCTGTGATCATCCGGATCAGGGTGGTTTTGCCGGCGCCGTTGGGACCAAGCAGGCCGAATATCTGGCCTTTTTCAACACTCAGACTGATATCGTCTACGGCTTTCTGTGAAGCGAAGTACTTTTTAAGCTGTTGGAGTTCAAGTAGTGGCATAGTGCTGGTTTGAACAACAAAGTTACCGGCCGGATTTTAATTGCCGGAAAAATACGGTGAACTGCACCGGAAGGGGAGTCAACTGCCCGTTTAGCCCGTGAATGCCATTGGAAACAACTGCTTTTTATGTTCTTCCGGGTTCAGGGGACTGCTGAGGGGCAGCTACTGTTTTTAAAGCTAAACTCGTAAAAAACCTAAGTGTTTTTTCATTGTTTAACAAGTGAGTTTACTATTTACAATGGTAAAAACCAATACTACTTTTGTAGTAGAAATCTGTACTTAATGAAAAATTACCCCGTAATCCGCCTAATGGCATTCATGGTATTTTGCCCTGTAGTTTTAACGGCTCAGGTAGCGATCAACTCCGTTTCAACGGTAACCACCCTTGCAGTATCCGGGGGTAATCATGCAGCTTCAGTAACTTCTCATTCAGGAAGTGTGAATACCATTTCCCCGTCTACTAATTATAATGTGAGTTATAATAATAACGGAAACATCGGCATCACCAGCTTTGCTTATTCCGGAAAGTCATATGTGCGGTATGACTATTTTGATACTGTGATTATCCGCAGGGTCGCCAATGCTTCCCTGGGCAGCAATGGAAATAAACAGCATATTTACTGTCAGGGTAATGCAACAGTTGATAATACCACTTACAACATGCCTTTTCCGGTTGCGTATCCACAGGTGGCCAATTATGCATACATGGAAAGAGTGATGAAAGAAGGAATGGTGAACAGGGGCAGTGATAATGTTTTTAATAATGATGCCGCATCTGATCTTACATTTAATAATATTGAAAGAGTTGATTTTGTTTACAAATCCGGGATGGCCACCATCTATCCTTCTTCAGCAGGTTTCCTGATTGCAGAACGGGGTGGTAACGATGCTTTTAAAATTGCAGCGATTACCGGCGTGGATGCAAATGGTAATCCCACATCTTTTGGTGCTGTGCTTAGTGTAAATACCTCTACTTACGGTTCTGCCATTGCTACTTTACCCAGCTATGTAATGAGAAAAGATGTTTCCGACAATGCACTTCGTCCGTTTTCACTGGTTCCGGCCCAGGCTATCAAATCAGTATTTATCAGGTTAAGTGATCTGGGTATCACTACCCTGCAAAAAGTATATGGCTATGCATTGATGGGGGCTGATGTTACTGCCAGTTCCAGTGCCCAATTGCTGGACTATACCAATAACACTTATTATCCCACTAATACAACCAGTGCAAATGGCGGGATGGACCTGGCATCCGCTCCCGGTATTTTTCATACGGACCTTGTTTTATCAGTTCATTTCCTGGATATGAAAGGGCAATCAAAAAATGGAACACAGGTACTGGCCTGGAAAGATGAAGACTACCAAACTGTTCGTGAGTACCAGGTAGAAAAATCAGTGGATGGAGCGCATTTTGAAAAGATCGGAGCGGTTGATCCTGCCAGCGCATCCGGAGTGTATCAGTTTACCGACAAACTTTTTACAAGTACTGCATGGTACCGTATCCGTGTCCTGAATCAGGATGGCGGGTTTTATAACTCTGACACTTATTTTGCCCGCAGCAGCAAAACAGTTGCTGATATCAGCGTATTCCCCAATCCTGCCACTGATTATCTCACCGTATCACTTAGCGGTGAAGCACAACAAGCCACCCGTATCAGTCTGTATAGCATGGATGGCAGGGAACAGGCCAGCTGGACAGTCGGTAATAACAGTCAGCAATACCGTATCGGCTTGCAGCAGTTGCCCCGGGGACAATATTTTGTAAAAATCACAAGTGGTGAGCAGGTAGTAGGCAGTAAGCAATTTATGAAGATGTAATTCCCGCCAGTATGGCTGCCACTCTTTCTCCATCCATGGCTGCGCTCACAATACCACCGGCGTAGCCGGCCCCTTCACCGCAGGGATAAAGGTTACTGATCTGCGGATGGGATAAAAGTTGCGGATCTCTGGGAATGCGAACCGGTGAAGAGGTTCTTGATTCAGTAGCTACCACCACCGCTTCATTGGTATAATAGCCTTTCATTTTTTTTCCCTGCATCCGGAAACCTTCCTGCAGGCTTTGGTGAATGAAAGCGGGTAGAACTTTTTTAAGTTCAACGGATTTGACCCCCGGTAAATAAGAACAATCTGGTAATGAAGCAGACGCTTTGTTGTCACAGAAGTCAACCAGTCTTTGCGCCGGTGCCACCAGTTGACCGCCTCCCGTTTCATAAGCTTGTTGTTCCACCATCTGCTGAAAATACATCGCTGCCAACGGACCATAATGCCGGAATGCCTGCCAGTCTTTTTCTTCGACTGATACAACTATTCCACTATTGGCATAAGGATTATTTCTTTTGGAAGGGCTCCATCCATTCACCACAATCTCTCCGGGTGAAGTGGCTGCCGGCGCAATAATTCCTCCCGGGCACATACAAAAGGAAAATACTCCCTTTCCATCTACCTGATTCACCCAGCTGTAAGCGGCGGGTGGCAGAAATGGATCGCGCCGCTGAACGGCTGATTGTGATGAAGGAATCAGATGATACTGACAGCGATCGATTAATTCCTGCGGATGCTCCACCCTTACCCCAAGCGCAAAGGGTTTGGCTTCAATCAGGATTTGTTGCTGATGCAGGAGTTCAAAAATATCCCGGGCTGAGTGACCGGTTGCCAGGATCACAGCATCTCCGTTGATTTGATCTCCATCTGCCGTTTTCACCGCAAAAATCTTATTTTTTCCGAGAATAAATCCGGTCAGTTTTTTTTCAAAATAAATCTGTCCCCCGCTGGCAATAATCTGCCGGCGCATGGCTGTGATAATATGCGGCAGTTTATTGGTGCCGATATGCGGATGGGCTTCGTACAAAATTTTTTCCGTTGCCCCGAAATGAACAAATAGACTCAGGATCCGGCTGATATCTCCTCTTTTGCTGCTGCGGGTATATAATTTACCAT